>JBGPZR010000079.1:0-7802 GCA_041493845.1 Terriglobia bacterium
ATTGTGTGAGAGCGATTTCGGCTCCGCGTCCACGAAGAATTCGTAGGAATCAATTCCGTACGCTTTGCGGAAGAGAGCTGTCCCCCAGCGGCCGAAGATATCTTCGAGCCGATCGAGCGGAAGCTGCTGCAATTGGCCGACGGTCTCGATGCCCAGCCCCTTCAACGCGGCTTCCGTCACGCGGCCGATGCCCGGGATTCTCCGTACGCCGAGCGGAGCGAGAAACGCCGCCTCGCTTCCCTGCGGCACCCAAACCAGTCCACGGGGTTTGGCCTGGTCGCTGGCGACTTTCGCGACTAAGCGCGTTGCGCCGAGGCCGCCCGAGCACGGCAGGCTCGTGGTGGAAGTGATTTCGAGCAGCAGTGTGTGCGCTGCAGCCAGCGGCGGCCCATGCAGGCGTTCCGTGCCGGAGAGGTCCAGATAGGCTTCGTCAATGGAAGCCATCTCGACTGTGGGCGAAAATTTCGCCAGGATTTCAGCGACGCGGTCGCTCCAACGTTCATAGAGATCGTGATGGCCGTCGAGAAAAACAGCTTGTGGGCAAAGCTTTGCTGCCGTGCGCAGCGGCATCGCCGAATGAATGCCGAAGCGTCGTGCTTCATAGCTCGCCGATGAAACGACGCCGCGCTGGTCGCGTTGTCCGCCGACGACGACAGGCTGGCCGCGCAGGTCCGGCCGCGACAAGAGTTCCACCGACACAAAGAAAGCATCCATATCAATGTGCAGGATCGCTGCGGACGATTCCTTCGTCGTACCTGTGGGCGCATCATGCTTGGCGCGGAAATGGGCCAGCTTGGGCATGAAAATTCCGCCACCAACTATACAACGGCGGCGTTGAGAGTATATTGCGGCAGCGGAAGTGGAAGAGACGGTGGGAATCCTGTTCTCTCTGACTCCGTGTCTCTGTGGCTAAGCATTCCAATCGGCAGCAATGACGCGAGGGATGCCCGCGAGATCGTTGGTGAGGCTGACATTCGTCCAGCCGGGCTGCGCCGCGAAAATCCCGCGGACATGGTTCGCCGAGTCGTAGCCCAACTCGAGCACGAGCGTCCCGCCTGGGCGCAGCAGCGATGCCGCCTGTTCAATCAGGCGCGCGTAGATTTCCACGCCCGTGGCTCCGGGAAAAAGAGCCAAATGGGGTTCGTGGTCACGGACTTCTCGGGGGAGCTGATCGGCTTCGTTGCGCGCGACGTAGGGAGGATTGCTGACGATGAGATCGAAAAGGCGTGATTCGTGATTCGGAAGCCGTGAGTCGTCAAGATGATTCTCGAGCAAGTCTGCTTGCTGGAAATGGATGCGATCGGCGACGCCATGGCGCGCGGCGTTTCGCTTGGCCACGGCCAGCGCCGGCTCTGAAATATCGGTGGCGAAGATTTCGGCGTGCGGCAGTTCGTGCGCCAGCGCTACCGCGAGACATCCCGAACCAGTGCCGACATCGGCGATGCGCAATGGGGCGCTCGGTTTACCTGTCCGGAGATTAATCTTGATACCGCGCGGGCCCAATCGCTCGAGCGCGACTTCAACGACGTGCTCCGTTTCCGGGCGAGGAATGAGCACGGCGGGTGTGACCTCGAACTCGAGCCCCCAGAATTCCTGCTTGCCGGTGAGATATTGTGTAGGCTCGCCCGAGGCGCGGCGCGCGATCAACGTAAAATATTTCTCCGCAGCAGCAGAATCGAGCACAGCTTCCGGGTGCGTGTAGAGCCAGGTGCGGTCACGTCCGAGCGCGTGCATCAACAAAAGCTCCGCAGCGAGCGTGTGCGACGGCACGTTTGCGGTGCGCAGCCGGGCGATGGCCCCTTTCAGCGCGGCGCGAATTTCCACCGGATTCAGCAAGAGGCCCACGGGCAGGATTCCCTGTGCCACTTAGGCCTCCACCAGCTCTTCGTTCAGGCGCTCGGACTCGAAATGCGTGACCAGCGCATCCACCAGCGGCCCGATCTTCCCGTCCATTGCCTCAGTAAGCTGGTGCAGCGTGAAACCGATGCGATGGTCGGTCACGCGGTTTTGCGGGTAGTTGTACGTACGAATTTTCTCGGAGCGATCGCCCGTCTTGATTTGCCCGCGCCGTTCGGCGGCCAGGGCTTCATGCTGCTTGGCCTGCTCCATTTCATACAATCGCGCGCGGAGAACGCGCATGGCCTTCGCCCGGTTCTTGATCTGCGATTTTTCATCTTGCTGCGAGACGACCAGGCCGCTTGGAATGTGCGTGATGCGCACGGCGGAGTACGTGGTGTTCACGGATTGCCCGCCCGGTCCGGATGAACAGAACGTGTCGATGCGCAAGTCTTTGGCTTCGATCTTGATGTCGATATCTTCCGCTTCGGGCAGGACGGCCACAGTTGCGGCGGAAGTGTGGATGCGACCCTGCTGTTCGGTGGCCGGGACGCGTTGCACGCGATGAACACCGCTCTCGTATTTGAGCTTCGAATACACCTTCTTGCCCTGGATCGCCGCTACCACTTCCTTCATGCCGCCGATCGACGACGCCGAGCTCTCGAGCACTTCCACTTTCCACCCCTGCGACTCCGCGTAGCGCGAGTACATGCGGAAAAGTTCTCCGGCAAAAAGAGATGCCTCGTCACCACCTGTTCCCGCCCGGATTTCGACGATCACGTTTTTCTCGTCGTTCGGGTCTTTCGGAATCAGCAGGAATTTCAGCTCGCGTTCCACGGGACCCAGGCGCGCTTCGAGTTCGCGTTGTTCCTCGTGCGCCATCTGTTTCATTTCCGGGTCTTCTGCTTCGGCGAACAATTGCTTCGCACCCTGCAAGCCTTTGTTGATTTCCTTCCACTCGCGGTACTTTGCGACGATTTCGCCCAGCTCCGCGTGGGCCTTGGCAAGCTTTTGGTAGCGCCCCGAATCGGCGTGTGCCTCGGGCGAGGAAAGCTGCTGGCTCATTTCGTCGTAGCGCGCTTCGATTCGGTCGAGTTTTTCAAACAGCGTCAATTTGGCCATGGCCATGCCTCAAGACAACAGAAAATAGAAAAGGGAAATCGGAAAATGGATGAACTTCAGCGAAAGCGTCGCCCGGGATTGGGCGGGAGAGAAAGCGCTAATAAAACGCGGCGAACATCGAAGTCATACCTCATACAAGCATAGCGACAATCTGGCAAATAGTCAAATTAACGATGTGTTAGGTACTGGATCAACTTCCAGTTTGCCAATGAACAACCCCGAAGGCTCGTGCTATCGAAGCTCATCGAGATCGAATGTCACCTCAACTTTTTCGCCTTCCGGCGGAATCACTGCTACGGCTACCCGCCCGGACGCAATCTTCTCTGCGTCATACTCAAGCTCCATCTGCGCCCCCACAAGCCGCGAGGAGCCTGCTTCATCTATGCTCGTGTAAATCGGGCTGCCGCGCACGGATTGCGACGGAATCTCATCCTTCTGGATCAGGCGGACTTTGAATTCGCGCCAGAAATCGTCCGGCCGCAGGCGAATGGTCCCGGGCGGCGATGGGACTGTCCATCCGTATGCAGCGGTGAGTTCGATCCGCAGGCGCACGCGAAAAACTCCTGGCTTGTCCAGGAATTCCTGTTCGGCATCCTGAGCGTGATAATTGGATATGGCCTGTGCGGCGCGTTCTACCACGACAACGAATGGCGTCTCCAGTTGAATCACGGCGATGTGCGGGCCCGCCTGGGGCACCGGCAGCAACTTTGTGTAGGTGGCGAAGAATTTCTCCCTCTTCTGCTGGTTCTCTCTGCCTATGAAATAGGCTTCGCGGATGGAAGTGGACGACAGCGGATATTCGAAAGCAAGCGCAGGCAATGCCACGGCGCCTGCCAGAAGAAAAGTGAAGAGCCTTAGCCGGGCGTTGGTCTTCATGGGCGCCTTCATATTCTTACTTAATTATACGACGCCTAAGACACTCGGCGCGTTTCCGGCAGTGCCTCAGTCAGTGATGCTGCTGAGGAATGGATAGTGGTCCGAAGCGCCCATGAAGAAGAGCATGGGGAACGAGAGCCAGAATCCGACGCGTGAGGCGAGGTAGCCCCAGCGAGCCAGACGCTCGGCTTCGGGCGGCATGGGCGTGCCGTGCTCAACGTTGAGGCGCGTCCACTCAATCAGCCGTTTTTGCACGCGCCAGACGACACCCCAGGTGTTGAGCAACATCAGGAAGCCGATCCCGCCGCCGACGCTGATGGAAAGGTGGCCGTTCGAGGATTGCGGGCCGCCATTCAGATCGAGGACGACATACGACGCGGCGACCACGATGACGGCGATGGCGATGGTGCGCACCCAGGCATTGTCGAGTATTCCTTTGCCCGGAAGTTGGAATGGATAGATCAACGCGTAGGCGACGAGCCACACCAACAGCCATTCGCCGAACCAGCGCAGCGCCAGCCTGTTGTTTCCGGCGTTCTGCGCGTCCGCGGCAAGGATCATCCAGAAATAGCGGAGGCCCGCGACCACGGTCACGAGCGCGGACCACCGGAACCATCCCATGGCGCGCGACATCAACAGCGGATAAATCTTGCCGCGCACGGAGGCCTCAAGCTGCTTCATCGTCGGGAAGCCCACCAGATTGAAGAAATACAGCAGGCCGATCCAGATGATTCCGAAAACGAAGTGAATCCAGCGGAGCATGATCTGCTCGGTTGCGATCGCATTCTGTGGAAAACTGAAATGCGGTTCGAGCGCGTGAAAAATGAAAACGAGTAGAGAGAAAAGCATGGTGAAAGCCTCCTGCCACTGGCCGCAGCCAAATTACAGGAAATCAAAACGAAAGGTCAATGAATGGTCTCTGCAAGGCGAACCAGCGCCCACCGCGCGTGTTCCGCGATCAGTGCGTCATCCGAATCCGCCAACAGGCTCAACTGCAGCGTGATGCGGCGGTAAGTATCCGAGCCGCGCTCGACTTGGGAATTCCCTAGCGCTACGCAGGCGTTGCGGACGAGGCCTCGCCACTTGGCGCGCTTCACCGCGCTGCCGCGAAATATCTCGCTGAAATCTTTTTGCGTGAGTGAAGCGAGCCACTCGAGCTCCGGCACAAACAGCGAATGGCCATTTTCAATTTTCTCTATTCCATTTTCATTTTGCGCTCGGAATTGTCGCGGTTGAAACGCCGCCATCTGCGTTACCGATGCTTTGCGATTCCACGGGCACACATCCTGGCAGATATCGCAGCCGATTACAGCGCGTCCGATCCGCGGGCGCAGCGCGTCCGGAATGGCGTCACGCAATTCGATGGTGAGATAGGAGATGCAGCGGCGCGCATCGAGCACGTAAGGCTCTGGGAAAGCTTGCGTGGGGCAGGCGTCGAGGCACAGCCGGCAATTTCCGCAGAGATCCGCGGCAGGTGGTTCGCCCGGCTGGAGCGTCGACTCGAGTGCAAGCGTCGTGACGATGACGCCCAAAAATATCCACGATCCGAGTTGTTCGTTGATGAGGCAGGTGTTCTTTGCCAGCCAGCCAAGCCCCGCGTGTTTTGCGGCGACGCGCTCGACCACCGGGCCGGTGTCCACATAAGTGCGCGCTTCGAACACTTCGGCAAATTGCGCGCGCATGGCCGCCAGCAGCGTGTCCAGTTTTTCGCCGAGCACGTCGTGATAATCGTCGCCCCAGGCGTAGCGCGAGAGCCATCCGTGCGGCGGCTCATCGCCGCTGGTCGCAGGCACTTCCGTCGAATACGGGCGCTGCGTGTTGTAATTCAGCGCGACAACGATCAAGCTGCGCGCGCCTGCCAGGACCTGCCGGGGATCCGCCCGGCGCGGGTCGCGCAGATAATCCATCTCGCCCGCGTAACCCCGCTTCAGCCATTCGGGCAAGTGCACCAGCTCTTCCAGCGCATCTACCGGCGCTACACCGCAGAGATCAAATCCAACGGCGCGCGCCCGGTTGCAAATCCATCGTGTTCGCTCCGCCGCGGTCATGGCTTCCTCGGGCTCCATCATGCCTCATCATGCCCCAACATTCTCCAAGGGGCCACCGGGCGAAAACCGCGTATTCATTGGCCTATGTCGCTATCGACTGCTACAATGCTCGGCCATGGCTGATTGGCGGCAAATCCAGGCGCGCATCCGGAAGGCGAAAAACGCTCCCGACGCGCATGCAAAACTCTCCGAACTTTTCCAGCGTACGCGCGATGCGATGGTTGCATGGGAGCTGGCGCTGATCGAGGAGAAGGCGGAGCGCACCGACGAAGCGGCGCGATGGTACATCATGGCCGCGCAGCGATTCCGCCGCGCCGAATGGAAGAAAAAGGCCGAAGAAGCGCTCACAAGATTGGGAATCGCGCTGCCAGCGCCGGGTGAAGAGGCAGCCGGTGAGCCGCATGCTGAGGCTCGGGGCGAAATCGAACAGGCGAGCTTGCCGCTGGCCCTCGGCGAAATACCTCATATCCCGGCGACCGCTGCGAGCATGCAGACATCCGAATCTCAAACCGAATCGCCTGCAGGATCGAGCGGCGCGACAGAAGCCGGTGAGGGCGAGAAGAAGAAACGCCGCCGCGGACGCCGCGGTGGCCGAGGCCGCCGCCGCAAAGGCGCCGCTGCTGCGCCAGGGCTTCCATCGCAAGCATTCGCAGAATCAAGCGCAGCGCCGCGAGAGCATCAGCCGCGGCCGCACGTCGCTCACGTGGAACCGCCGGCACGGGCACCGTCACCTTCGTTTGCGCCTCCAGAACCGCCGCGGCGTGTGCATGTCGAGCCTTCCGAACCCACTCTCCCGTCCGAGCGCACCGCGCACGGTCGCGCTGGCGACCCGGCGCTGGCTTCGCGGCTCGTGCATCTTGAATCCATGTTGCGCCGCCTGGTATCGAGCCCGCTCCATCGCCTGGACGAAGCGGATGAGGCTCCGGCAGGCCCCGGCGTGTTTTTGCTCTCCGATTCCGATCAGATTACATCCTATTACGTGGAAGCCTGCCAAACGCTTCGCGTGGGCATTGGAAACCTGGTGCGAGGCGGACGCGGCGGTGGCGGAAAAAGCAGCCGCGGCGGACGCGTGGGCTATTCCTCAGACAGCGGCCTCAAAGCGAAGCTGGCCGAGCATCTCGAGATCAGCGAAGCAAAAGTCGGGCAATATTTGAAGGATCATTGCGTGGTCCGCTGGATTCAGCTCGACGACGACGCCCCGCTTTTGGCGCATTTCGCCATTGCTGTCCTGCGCACGCCGCTCAATATGGATTGATGCCGGAGATCTAGGCCGTCTTCGCCCCCCGGTGAACTCCCTCAAATACCTTAGAGGAAAGGGCTTCCGTCGCGTGGGGCCCTCCCATTGGCTGCACGCCAGCGCCATTCAGACCCCCAATTGCACCTTTGGGCGCACATCGCTGGACGGAGGATTGGAAACCGGGCAAACTTTGGTACTGTAACCAGTTACGGGTGTACGTTCACCCGGCGGGGTTAAGCTCTCGGGGGACTTAGCAGTCGCGATTCGACGAGGAGAGGTGGAGCATTATGCCGAAGACAGTGGGCAACCAGCTTTGGAAAACATTCGACTGGGCACTGTGCAAGACAGCAGGGGTGGCCTTCGACTCGATTCAGTTCTTCAACAAGTACCGGCCGAACCCTTCCTTCACACCGAAGTGGTCTGACAAGCCGCTGCTGAAGTCCTGGGAGAAATCCAAGCCGACTCTGGGTTGGCCGCGCACCACGGATTCTCTTTGCCCCGACTGCGTAAGAGAAGCCCGAGACGCAATCATCAACGGCACGAAAGATTGGACCGATCTGGTCCACGAGAAGGCGGGCGAGATCAAGGCGCAGATTATCGAGCGCGACGGCCAGGTCTGGATGGTGAAGGAATGCGCCATCCATGGGAAGTATGAAGACTTGATGGCCGTTGATTCCAAATTC
>JBGPZR010000043.1:0-10329 GCA_041493845.1 Terriglobia bacterium
ATTTCTAATTTCTAATTTCAAATTTGAAATTTCAGATTTCAGAGTAAAGAAAAGCCGAAGGAAGTGGGGGAAGAGCCAAATCAAAGTCCGATGCGAATGCAAATCGTAGGGCGCGGGGTGATTGCAAAATAATATGGCGCGAAAAATTGCAATTCTATCGGGAATGATTGCGTTGCTGGCGGTTGCGGGCGCAAGGCCGGCGGCGGCGCAGGATTGGTTCAAGACGGGGACAGGGCTGGGAGTGGCGAAGGCGCGCGTGGCCGCGCCGGATTTTGGGGCGCGGACGGCGGCGGCGCAGCCGCTCGAAAAAACATTTCATGACGTGCTGTGGAACGACCTGGATTACTGCGGAATCCTCGAAATGGTGAGCCCGAGCTTTTATCCAGTGAAAGCGCCCACGCAGCCGAACGAATTGAATGCGACGGAATGGAGCAGCGCGCCGGCCAATGCATACATGGTGGCGTACGGAAACTTGAACGTGGATGGCACGGGGCTCGCCGCTGCTGGATTTCTTTCGGACGTGCACAATCCCACGGCGCCGATTGCGCTGCAGAAAATTTATCGCGGCGCGGCCACGGATGCGGATGCGCGGCGGCTGGCGCACCAGTTTGCGGACGACATCATCGCGCGGCTCAGCGGCGGGCTGCCGGGAATTGCGCAGACGCAGATCGCCTACGTGAGCACCAAGAGCGGGAACAAAGAAATCTGGGCCATGGATTACGATGGCTCGAACCAGCACCAGTTGACGCACTTGAAATCCATCGCGCTCACGCCGCGATGGTCGCCCGACGCATCGCGGGTCGCGTTCACCTGCTACGTTCCGTTCCGCGGGATCACCTCGCCGCAAATCTGCATTTATTCCGCGGCTGCGGACCGGCTCATCGCGTTTCCGCGATACCGCGGGACGAACAGTTCGCCAGCATGGTCGCCCGATGGAGGGCAAATCGCGTTTATGTCGAGCCAGGGCGGCGATCCGCAGATCTATATCAGCGATGCGGACGGAAGCCACCTGCATAAGATGACGTTCGCGGCGGGAGTGAGCACTTCGCCGGCGTGGAATCCGAAGACGGGCAAGCAGATAATATTTGTGAGCGACCGCGGCGGCGAGCCGGTGCTGTACCTGGCGAATTCGGACGGCTCGAACGTGGAGAAGCTGGATATGCCGGACAAGGGATACGTGGTGGACCCGGCATGGTCACCGAATGGACAATTGCTCGCATTTAGCTGGCGACGCCCGAGCGGCAATTTCGATATCTATATCATGGACATTGTGAGCCGGCAGCTGGTGGAATTGACGCGCGACACGGGGCGCAATGAGCGGCCGAGTTGGGCGCCGGACGGGCGGCATATTGTTTTCGAGTCCACGCGAAATGGGACGCGGCAGATTTGGAGTGTGCTGGCGGACGGAAGCCAGCCGAAACAGTTGACGTACGAAGGGCAGAACGAGTCGCCGAACTGGTCAGCGAAGTGACGCCGGCGCGTCCAATGCCCTGTTGATGGTGTGGCGAGCGGCACGGCAGTCCAATGAGATTCGCAGCGTCGCAAGGCGCGGCGAGGAATGAGTTGCAAGTGGCGTTCACGTCGTACCAACGCAGCGACTGCGTTTCCAGCTAAGGCCCTCGCGGAAACGCTGAAGGAGGCATCTAGATGAAAGACGGTAATTTTCGGAAGTTGGCACTGTTGGCGGGCTTGATTGGATTTCTGACTTTTGCGGGCGGCTGCAAGAAGCAGGTGGCGACGCAGGCTCCGGCGGCAACACCCGCGCCACCGGCGGCACAGCCTACGGTGACGCTGAACGCGTCGCCGGCCACGGTGAAGGCCGGGGAAACGGTGACGCTGTCGTGGTCGTCCACGAACGCCACCGATCTCGATATCCAGCCGGAAGTGGGCAAAGTGGCGCCGGAGGGAAGGACGCCGGTGCAGCCGGCGAGTTCGACGACCTACGTCATCACGGCCAAGGGGCCGGGCGGAAGCGCGAATGCGAGCGCGCGCGTTACCGTCACGCCTGCTGCGATGGTGGAGCAGCCCAAAGCGCAGCCCGGATTGACCGAATTATTCGAGCAGAACGTGAAGGACGCGTTCTACGATTTCAACAAGTCCGACATTCGCGAGGACGCGCGGCAAGCGCTCACAAAGACAGCGGAATTTCTGCGCTCTTATCCACAGGTGAAGGTGACCATCGAAGGCCACTGCGACGACCGCGGTTCCACCGAATACAACCTGGGACTCGGCGAGCGGCGCGCGCAGGCTGCCAAGAACTATCTGATCTCGCTGGGCATCGCGGCCGGCCGGTTGGAGACGGTCAGTTGGGGCAAAGAGCGCCCCTTCTGCACCGAGCATTCCGAAGACTGCTGGCAGCAGAATCGCCGCGGTCACTTTGTAATGGCACACTAGAACAAACCCGCACACGCCGGGGCGGCTGAGCGGAACTGTGCGCCGCCCCGCGCTACGCGGGAAGGAGGCATCCCTTTGCGCACGAGATGGATTGTGCTTGGAGTCGGAGTGTTGCTGGCGGGCGCGCTGGGCGGAGCGATACTCACTCCCCCGCCGGCCGGCGCCGTGTCGAAAGAAATGATTGAGCTGCAGCAACAGGTGCAGCAACTGATCCAGGCGCAGCGCGACATGCGCAGCGTGATGGACACGAACAACGCGACGCTGAAGACGCTGGTGCAGCAGTCGCTTGATTCCATCAACCAGCTCAATAACCAGATGGGCGGATTGCAGAAAACGGTGCAGGAGATGCAGGCCAATACGGGCGCGCGCATCGACACCATGACCACGCAGACGCAGGGGCTTTCCGACAACATGCAGGATGTGCAAGCGCGCGTGGGGAAACTTTCGCAGCAGATGAACGATATTCAGAGCCTGCTGCAGAGTATCGACGGAAAGATTTCCACTCCTGGAGGGGCGCCGGCGGGCGGCGGGACAGGCGCCGGGCCGGGCGGCAACGCAGGCGTCCCGGCGATGCCACCAATTTCCTCGGACACGCTTTACCAGAATGGGCTGCGCGATTTTAGCGGCGGCAAATACGATCTGGCGCGGCAGGAGTTTTCCGATTACCTGAAGAATTTTCCGACGAATGCGCTTGCCGGGAATGCGCAGTTCTATCTGGGGGAGATTGCCTACGCGCAGGAGAATTTTCAGGATGCCGTGACGCAATATGACATGGTGCTCTACAGCTATCCGAAGAGCTACAAGCTGGCTGCGGCGCTCTTGAAGAAGGGGCAGGCGGAAATCAAGCTGGGGCAAAAGGCTTCGGGAACGCGCGATCTGCGCGAGGTGGTCCGGCGTTTCCCGGGAACGGATGAAGCGCGGCAGGCGCAGGCAAAACTGAAAGACCTGGGCGCCACGGCAACGGCGCATCCGCCGGCAAAGCACTAGGTTCTGACTGTTCCTCCCGGGTCCTGCTCCATGAGCCCAACGGGAGCATCATACTTTTCCGCTCCGCGTTGCCCTACTTCGGCTATACTCGCGTCATCCAAGCAAATTCCTGAACAGGCGGTACGAAAATGTCAGTCAACAGAGTGATTTTGGTAGGGCGGCTGGGGCGCGATCCCGAGACGCGGTTTACGGGCAGCGGCCAGGCGGTGGCCAATTTTTCGGTCGCCACCGATGAGACCTACAAGGACCGCAACGGCGAGCGCCAGAAGCGCACTGAGTGGCACAAGATCGTAGTCTGGGGCAAGCAGGCGGAGATCGCCCAGCAGTATCTGAAGAAGGGCGCACTGGTGTACATCGAGGGGCGCATCCAATCCCGCGAATGGCAGGACAAAGAGGGGCAGAAGCGAACCAGCTTCGAGATCGTCGCCAATAATTTTCGCATGCTCGGCGGCCGCAGCGAAGGAGCTGCTGCGGGCGCAGGGGCAGGAGCCGGGGCCGGCGCGTCGCAAGCCGGCGGTTCTGGCGCGGGCCGCTCTGCCGACCCGGATCTCGAGGGTGGACCCACGCCGGATGAAGCGGCGGCCCACGGGCCGGAAATTTCAGACGAAGATATTCCCTTCTAGTAGCGATCTTTCATCAAAGGCCGCAATCTCACCAAACATTTCAGAACCTCCCACGGGTGTGCGCGAAATCACTCTGCCGGATGGCTGACTATGGCGAAACCAAAAAGCCTCAGGTCAGTCCCGACAAAAACGGTCGGGACGGGACCTGAGCTACAGAACTGCGCCGAAGATGGGTCACGAAAATACGCGAATAGTAAGTATGTCAACAGAGCGGGATGAGTTCTAGTCGTCGGAGGCGGACGGAGGTTTGGAAGCTATCGAGGGCGCGCCAGGCTTGCCAGCAGCGACCTCCTCAATACTCTCATCGTCGAGCAGCGGAAGCGTGGGGAGAACTTCGCTCGCGATCAAGCGATCCTGGATGAGGACATCGGCGCGCAGCCGGCCGTCGCGGAATTCCAGCGCACGTTTGACGTAGCGGGCCATGTCCGGCTCGTGCGTGACGATGATCACCGTCAGGCCGTGCTCCTGATTCAGGCGCTGAAAAATATCCATGATCTCGACGCTGGTGCGGCTGTCGAGATTTCCGGTGGGCTCATCGGCGAGCAGGATGGAAGGATTGTTGACCAGGCCGCGCGCAATGGCCACGCGCTGCTGCTGCCCGCCGGAAAGCTGCGACGGGAAATGTTGGGCGCGGTCCGCGAGACCGACGCGCTCGAGCGCCTGCTGGGCACGGGCGGTGCGTTCGGCGGGGGGAATCCCGGCGTAAATCGTGGGCAGCTCGACATTTTCAAGGGCGGAAGTGCGCGCCAGCAGATTGAATTGCTGGAACACGAAGCCAATCTTCCCATTGCGAATCTTCGCCAGCTCGCGCTTGGTGAGGCCGGAAACGTCGGTGCCATTGAGAAAGTACCGGCCTTTTGTTGGGCGGTCGAGGCAGCCAAGAATATTCATCAGCGTGGATTTTCCGGAGCCGGAAGCGCCCATCACGGCAACAAATTCGCCGGCATAAATCTCCAGCGAGACGCCGCGCAGTGCCTGGACCTGAACTTCGCCGAGGTTGTAGGTCTTGGAAACGTTTTCCAGGCGAATCGTAGGACTCGAGCCTGCCGGGGCAGAGACAGGAGGGCCAGGAGAGGTGGAGGAGAGTTCGTCCATGAGATTGAAAGGGGCGCGGCCCCTGCGGCTAGCGCCCTTCTTCTTTTTTGCGCTGCTCGTCCAGGCGGCGCAGGAAATCCTCGAACTTGGGCTTTTGATCCGGAGTCAGCACGGCGCGAATACGCTCGCGCGCCTTCTGCCGGATCTGCTCGCGCTGTGGATCGAGCGGTGCATAGAGAGCGCGTATCTGGCCATGTGTATCGTCTACAATTTGCGTCACTACTTGCAACTGCTGGGGCGTGAAGTCCAATTCGCGCGTCATGTGGCTCAAGATCTGATCACGGCCATGCGGAGCCATCTGATGATTGGAAGCGTGTATCGTCCAGACATGGGTGGCCAGGCCGCCCAGCAAGGCGCCCAGTACAAATACTGCAACTGCGAGAAGGGCCGCTTCACGGCGTGTCTTAGTGTTTTCCATGATTGGTTTCCGCCATCATCATTAAAATTTCGTCGCGAGTATCGGGAGGGCTGCCCGCATCGGAGGCCAGGTCGCGCTGTTGAGTTGCCCGCAGTTGGGCCAGGCTCTCCGGCGGGACCTGACGCAACGTAGTGGAGTATGTGACCAGCGCGATGACCGCAAGCGATGCAGCCGCAGCGAAACGCCATGCCACGGAGACAAACGGGAGCCAGATACTTTTTTCACTGGCGGCGCGTTCCTGTTCCGAGCGGATGCGCGCCATCACCAGCCGCGCAAATCCCGGGCCGGGATCCGGCGTGGGATCGGCGACGCCGAACAAGCGCGTGCTGGCAGCAGCGAGATCGAGCGCGGCCTGGCATCCCGCGCAGGTCTTGAGGTGCTCCGACAACTTCACGGCATCCGGGCCTCCGAGCTCACCCGCGAGATGGTCCTCGAGGAGCGCTTCGAACTCCCGGCAAGCTGTGCTCTTGAAATTTTTAACCATAGAATCTAAGCCTTCCTTTGGCGTTCCGCCGTTTGATTGTCCGGAGTGAAACCCGAACCTCTACGGCGGCGGTAAACGTCCATTAATCGGCCGCGCGCACGAAACAATCGAACCTTCACGGTATTGACGTTGAGGCCGAGAATTTCAGAAAGTTCATGAACGGAAAACCCTTCCATCTCCTTGAGCACGAGCATTTGCCGGTCCTGCTCCGGCAATTTATCCAGCATCCAATCGAGCAATTCTTTCACTTCCGCGCGTTCGCCGGGACTATCGGGAGGGCGGTCCGCCGAGACGATGCCGTCGAGACGGGAGACCTGCTCTTCCGATAAATCGGATTCGTAGACCAATGGTCGAACCTTCTTCTTCCGGAGGTAGTCCCAGCATTCGTTGACGGTGATCTTGTAAAGCCAGGTGGAAAAGGCCGCGCGCAGGTCAAAGCGCTTGAGGGAGACAAAGACTTTGAGGAAAACCTGCTGCACGACATCTTCAACATCCTCCCGCCGTCGCAAAATACTCCCCACCAGGGCAGATACGCGGCGCTGGTGGCGGCGGACCAGTTCTTCATATGCGGCCTCTGTTCCATTTTGGGCCAGTCGGACGAGCTCGCGCTCTTCCTCGCCCTTGCTGCTGCGAGCGACGGGGAGCGCGATGGCGGAAGCGCTGGCTGCCACACCTTTTGGGACGTTCGGCATTCGATTCCGGTTACGCCAGAAAAATTAGAATAGATGCAGATTCAACTTGCAGGGGGCACTAGTCCATGTGACAATACCCGCCATGATAATCGGTGACCGCATCCGTTTGCTCCGTGAAACAAAAAAACTATCCCAGGGCGATATCGAAAAGCGCACCGGGTTGCTTCGCTGTTATATTTCGCGCGTCGAGAACGGCCACACTGTTCCGGCGATCGAGACGCTAGAAAAGCTGGCGCGGGCTATGGAAGTCCCGCTCTACCAGCTATTCTACGACGGTGAAGAGCCGCCCGTACTTCCGAATCTTCCGAAACGGAAGACTGCTGATGATATTGCCTGGGGGAGTAGAGGGAAAGAGGCGCGTCTGCTGGGCCGCTTCCGCCGGCTAATGGGTCGCATTGATGAAGGCGACCGCCGGCTGTTGCTTTACATGGCCCAGAAGATGGCGAATCGCTAAGCGAGGCTCCTGGGGGGCCACAATTAGCGGCTTTATGCCTTATTCCCACTCAATGGTGCCAGGCGGCTTCGAGCTAATGTCGTAAACGACCCGGTTGACGCCGGGGACCTCGTTTACCACGCGAGTCGAAATGCGCGCCAGCACCTCACCGGGCAGGCGGGACCAGTCGGCCGTCATCGCGTCGATTGAATCAACGACGCGGACAGCGATGGTGTCTCCGTAGGTCCGGCCGTCTCCCATCACACCCACGCTGCGCACCGGCAGCAAGACTGCAAAAGCCTGCCAAACTTTTTCGTAGAGCCCTGCGCGGCGGATTTCTTCCACGACAATTGCATCGGCGAGGCGCAATGTCTCGAGCTTGTCACGCGACACTTCGCCGAGTAGCCGGACCGCCAAACCGGGCCCGGGAAACGGATGTTTCACCAGGATTTCTTCGGGCAAGCCGAGCTCGCGGCCGATCTGGCGGACTTCATCCTTAAACAAGTCGCGCAGCGGCTCGATGAGCGAGAACGGCATGTCCTCGGGCAGGCCGCCGACGTTGTGATGCGTCTTAATCGTGGCCGAAGGCCCTTTCACGGAAACGGATTCGATCACGTCCGGATACAGAGTTCCCTGCACCAGGAATTTCACCGGCGGCTTGTCTTTGGACGCGGCCGCGATCTTGCGCGCTTCATCAGAAAAAACGGCAATGAACTCGCCGCCGATTCGTTTGCGCTTCTCTTCGGGATCCATGATGCCCCGGAGGCGCGCGAGAAAGCGGTCGGATGCGTCGACGCCGAGAACGTTCAGGCCGAGACGATCGCGCAGCAGTTCGAGCGTCTCGCTGAATTCATTTTGGCGGAGGAGGCCAGTGTCCACGAAAACGTTGCTCAGCCGGTCGCCAATCGCGCGGTGAACGAGCGCTGCGGCAACGGCGGAATCAACTCCTCCGCTGAGCGCGCAAATCGCACGCGCGCCTTCGGCTTGCTTGCGGATCGCGTCGATCGAGGCGGCGATGAAGCCGGCGCGGTTCCAGTTTTTCTGTGCGCCGCAAATTTCAAAAATGAAATTCCGGAGGATTTCGGTGCCGCGATCGGTATGGTTTACTTCCGGGTGAAATTCGACGCCGTAGAACGCTTTTTCCGGATCCTCGACGGCGGCGATAGCGTTGGCCGTCCGTCCGGTAATCTTGAAACCCGAAGGCAGACCCACGACATGGTCTCCGTGGCTTTCCCAGACCTTGAGCTGGGTTGGCAGGCCCTTCAGAAGAGTTGATTCTCCTTCCGATTCGAGCAGCGCGGGACCGTACTCGCGGCGGTCGGCACGAGTCACTTTTCCGCCGAGCACGTGCGTGAGCCACTGCATGCCGTAACAGATTCCGAGGACGGGAACTCCGAGCTCAAGAACTTTCGGATCGCACACAGGGGCGTCCACGTCGTACACCGAGCTCGGGCCGCCGGAGAGAACGATTCCGACGGGTTCGAGCGCGCGGATTTCGTCGAGCGAGGCCGTGCACGGCAGGATCGCGGAGAAAACTTCCTGTTCGCGAATGCGGCGCGCGATCAATTGCGTGTACTGGCCGCCGAAATCGAGGACGACAATTCCGTGTCGCGTGCTCACCGTCCCTCCCGCGGGACTGGATGGTTCAGGTTCTGTGGTTCTCTTCAATGCAGCTCCCGTTTCAAATGTCATCGTGTCAGCCGGTTCCTTTCGAGAGCGGCGAAAGCGGACAGGCCGGAGGCCCGTGCTCCGCGTTACCGCAGTACTATATTTACCAACTTTCTCGGCACAACTACCGTCTTCGCGACTTGCTTTCCATCCAGGAGAACGGAAATACGCTGGTCATTGAGCGCGCGGTCCACAATTTCGTCCTCGCCCATGCCGTCCTCGACGAGAATTTTTCCGCGCAGGCGCCCATTGATCTGGATGACCACCTCGAACTGCTCTTCGCGCGTCAGATCTTCGCGGAAGCGCGGCCATTTGGCGCGCGCAATGCCGCCCGAATTGCCGAGCTTGGCCCATAGCTCTTCGGCGATGTGCGGAGTCATCGGCGAAAGCATCAGCACCAGGACAGAGAGAATTCTCTTGAGAATCACGGGGCTCAGGTCCGCATCGAGCGGCTCCTGCGCTTGCAGCTCGTTGACCAGCTCCATGATCAGGGCGACAGAAGTATTGAAATGCCAGCGCGACTCGAAATCATTCGTCACGCGCTTGAGCGTCTGGTGCGTCTTGCGGACCAGAATTTTCTCTTTCGGCGTGGCGTTGGTGAGGTCCGTTTTCGAGAAAAGCTCGATTTCGACGGGACGGAGCCGGTCGGCGTGGCGCCCGATCAGGCGATACACTTTATTGAGGAAGCGCGAGCAGCCTTCAATTCCCTGCTCGCTCCATTCCAGGTCGCGGTCAGGCGGCGCGGCGAACAGGGTGTACATCCGGCCGGTGTCGCAGCCGTACTTGTCCGCCATTTCGATCGCGCCGACGACATTTCCTTTCGATTTCGACATCTTGACACCGTCTTTCAGCACCATGCCCTGCGAGAACAGGCGCTTGATAGGCTCGCGGTGGTCCACCAGGCCGAGATCGTGCATGACCTTGCAGAAAAAACGGGAATAAATCAGGTGCAAGATGGCGTGCTCCACGCCGCCGATGTACTGGTCAATCTGAAACCAGTAGCGGACTTTTTCTTTGTCGAAGGGCGCGCGATCGTTGTGCGGATCAGTGTAGCGGTAAAAATACCAAGACGAGTCCATGAACGTGTCCATCGTGTCGGTTTCGCGGCGCGCCGGGCCGCCGCATTTCGGGCAGGTGGTGTTCACAAACTCGGGAACGCCTGCGAGCGGCGACTGGCCTTGTCCCGTGAGAGTGACATTTTCAGGGAGCACCACCGGCAACTGAGCGTCGGGGACGGGGACGATGCCGTCTTTCTCGCAGTAAATCACGGGAATCGGCGTGCCCCAGTAGCGCTGGCGCGAGATGCCCCAGTCTTTGAGCCGGTAAGTTGTCTGCGGCTCGCCAAAGCTCTTGGCCTTGGCATCCGCAGCCATTTTTTCGAGAGCTGCTTCGGAGGTGAGGCCGGTGTAGGGACCCGAGTCGACGAGACGTCCGTACCCCGTGTAAGCCTCGCTCATGCGGTCAGCGCGCAGCGGCGGGCCTTCCAGGGGCTGGATGACGATGCGGACCTGGAGATGATACTTCTCGGCGAATTC
>JBGPZR010000200.1:0-4915 GCA_041493845.1 Terriglobia bacterium
ATTCTTCGGCGCGCTTGAAATGGTCGTAGATATCGGCGTGGTGCAAAAACACTTTGGTTGGAATGCAACCCACGTGCAGGCATGTGCCGCCGAGAAACGGATCCTTCTCGACGACGGCGACCTTCAATCCCCACTGGGCGGCGCGAATCGCGGCCACATAGCCGCCCGGCCCGCTTCCGATGATGACTAGATCGTATTTAGCCAAGCCAGACCTCCACCCCGTCTTGTTATCCGCCGAGCCAATAGATGCATGGAAGGGTGAATACGATTGTGGCTCTTCCAGGCGCGCAAACCAGGGATTTTAGCAGCCGCACTCCCCCGCCGCAACCCTGGCCCCAGCAGGACAATGGATTCATTCCAGGCGCTATCCTATTGAGATGGAGAACGTCTGAAAACAAATACAGTTCCGGTCTGCTGGCTTTTCCGGAGCACAATGGGAACAAACTGGGGCGACTGCCCATATCAACTGGGCTTATCCCGCGAAGAAGAACGGCCAGCCCGGATAAAATTTTTTGCCCTCGTTTCCGGGGCGGTCGTGAAATAATCCGGCGCGGCCGATCCGACGAGAGGGAGGCGCTTGAGCATGACCACAGATTCGAGTTCAGCCGATTCGCAATTGTCCGCGGGCACGGCGGCGAACTTACCATCGCAGCTCCAGACAATCTTCATGGGCCCAAACGGGATTCGCGCGGGCTGGAGATTGCTGATCTACCTCCTGCTCGTCTATGCGCTCAGACAGGCGTCAGGATTTGCGCTCCAGCATCTCGGGCCGGTCACCGCCTGGTTGAATTCCCAGCCCAATACGGTCATCACGGCCGGCCCGCTGGTTTTAGGCGAATGCGTCTCGTTTCTCGTCGTGCTGCTTCCCGCCTTATTCATGATGAAAATTGAAAAGCGCCCGTTTGCCGGGTACGGTTTGCCGGTTGAGCAAGCCTTTGGAAAGAGATTCTGGCAGGGCGTCCCATTCGGCTTTGCTATGATGACGCTGCTGGTGGTCTTGATCGCCGCGTTCCACGGCTACTCGTATGAGGGATTCGGGGCCAGTGGAACAGTCGCAATCAAGTTTGCTGTTCTCTACGGAATTGGCTTCCTGCTTACGGGCCTATTCGAGGAGTTTGGCTTCCGCGGCTATGTTCAGTCCACTCTCGCGTCCGGGATCGGGTTCTGGCCCTCGGCGCTCATTCTCTCGTTCCTGTTCGGCTACGGCCACCTGGGGAATCCAGGGGAGGCAAAAATCGGCGCGTTCATGGCCGGGTGCTTCGGCTTGCTGGCTTTGTTTTCGCTTCGCCGCACCGGGAGCCTGTGGTTTGCGGTGGGGATGCACGCGGCCTTCGACTGGACAGAAACGTACTTCTACGGCGTGCCCGACAGCGGCCTGCTCGCGCAGGGGCATCTGCTGAATTCCTCGTTCCACGGGCCGGTGTGGTTGACCGGTGGGACCGTGGGCCCGGAAGGCAGCTACCTTGTTTTCGGGGTATTGGTCCTCTCGGCCGTCGCCATCCATTTCATGTTTCCTGCGAAGCAGCAGGCCTCTTAGCGCTCAGCGCTGCCTGATTCGGCAGGCGAGTGCTAGGACGGCGGCGTGATCCGCAGGATGTCGTATTGCACTTCCACTTTGTGGCCCGGGAATTCAGATTCAATCCGAGATTTCAATCCTCGCACGGTGAGCGCGCCGTTCTTGCCGTCGAGGCCATGCGCGTCGTCCATCAGGATCACGTGACCCTTCACCGGATGGCGGAGGATGGATTCGAGCTCCAGCGAGAGCCTGCGCTTATCGGATTCGAGGCCCGCCCAGCCGTAATAGCCTGCGTCGAGCCAGAAGAGCGCCGGCTGCGCGAGCGATTTCAAGAGCGCAGGCAGTACTTGTTGGCTGTCGCCCTCGAGGATTTGGATTTTGGGATCGCGCGCGAAGATTCGCGCCGCTCGCTGGGCCAGCGCCGGATCGTATTCCACTGAATAGATGCGGTCGAACGAGCTTTTTACAGCGGAAATCATTTCTCCGTAATAGGTGCCGGTTTCAATCAGGATTCGCAAGCCATACCTCTCGCCGTACTCGCGCACGGTTCGCTGCTTGAGCAGATGGGGAGAGCGGGGAGGCTTGCCGCGGAACTGCCAATACCAATAGTCAGGATAGTGGCCGAGCCTTTTATAGAGGCCGTACCAGGGCGTGCGCCGGAGAAATTTTCGAAGTGCTCTCAAGTTGTCTCCGAGGATAGCCGGCAACAATGTGTCGCAGAATAGGCGGCGCGGGAACTCCTGTCAAACAGGTGAGAGCCGGGAATCAGCAATTGCGGCGTCCTGCCCTGGCTTCGGTGATATATTTTGCGGCGCAGTATTGATCGGAGAGCCGCACGATTTTGCCGGGAGGCAATCCCACGTGGTGTTGTCCGTGTGCATCATCACTCACAACGAAGAGGCCAATATCGCCCGCACGCTCGATAGCGTGAAGGGGATTGCGGATGAACTGATTGTGGTGGATTCCGGCAGCACGGACAAGACGGTTGAGCTGGCGCGTGCGCGCGGCGCGAAGGTTTTCGTCGAGGAGTGGAGAGGATTTTCCAGGCAAAAAAACGCCGCGATGGCCAAAGCTAGCGGAGATTGGATTTTGTCGCTCGACGCGGATGAAGAGGTAAGCCCGGAGCTAGCGGCGAGCATCCAGAAACTCCTGAAATCGGGGAAAGCTGCTCCGGAGTGCGATGCTTACATGGTCGGGCGGAAGAATCTCTACCTGAACCGCTGGCTCAAGCGCAGCGGCTACTATCCCGACCGGAAACTCCGCCTGGTGCGCCGCGGGATGGGAGAATTCGAGGATCGCGCGGTTCATGAGAGCTTGCACACCACCGGAAAAATCGGCCGGATTGAAGGCGACTTGATTCACCACGCCTATGCAACGCTCGACAGCTTCATCGAACATGCCAACCGGTATTCTTCACTGGGCGGACAGATGGAGGCGAGCGAGCGCAAAGTTGGTTTCAGCGTTGCGAATATTGTGCTGCGGCCGCTCGGGGCGTTTATCTACCGTTATTTTTTTCGCCTGGGATTTCTCGATGGGCGCGAAGGGCTGCTGGTGCATTTGAATCATGCTGCCTACGTGAGCTGGAAATATGCCAAGGCCTGGGAAATTTCCAAAAATTCGCGTGATGAAAAGACATCGAGACATCTCTGAATTGATGCCTGCGCTCGCGAAATTGGACCTGAAACCTGGATGCCTCTAATGGGACTTTCCTTCACTGTCGACATGTGGGCTCGTGCCCTGGCACTCCTGGCCGGTTTGATCGTGGGTGTTTGGGTACTTCGAGCGGATCTGCGTCGCCGAAGGATTAACGCGAACGCGTTTGTGCTCGCGTTCGCAGCTGCCACCGGAGCAATTGCTGGGGCATATTTCGCAAGCCTGTTCGGCTTTGCGTGGTTTGGCGTCTTGTTCGGAGGGTTTTTTGCGGTAACAGTCTTCGCACGAAGCAACGCGCTTCCCCTGCTCGAGCTTCTCGACGCTTGCACCCCCGCGGCGGCTGCTGCATATGGACTCATTAGGATGGGCAGTATCTTCATCGCCGCCGACCCTCTCGGTGCGGGCAGGCAACGCCTGGTGAGCTCTGAACCCTTGTACTGGTGGCTGGTTGCAGTATTCCTGTGGCAGATGGGGACGAGAGCGAGTCTTGGCCCTAAGCCGAAAGGAGAAATCCTTAGCGGTTATCTTTTACTAACTGGCGCTGTGCGGTTCCTCGAAGAACTCATACAGCGAGTCCCGTTCTCATTACATGCACTCTCGAACGCCCAGATCGAAAGCCTGCTCACTTTTTTAGCTGGCGGCCTGCTGTTGTGGTTCGTTCTCGCGCGGTATCACAACGTCGCCAGGGAACACCGCATCCTGCAGCACGTCGCGGAACGCGGCGATATCCTGCAGCAGGAGTACAGCCGCGCGACGCCGGAATGTCCGCATCCGGAGCGCTGGAAGATGTACGACGCGATGGCCGCAGAAGTCGAGGTGCTGGATTTTCTGAAGGCGCTCGTGACCACGATCAAGCCGGAGCTGGTGGTCGAGACGGGCACGTTTCTCGGCTCGAGCACGCTGCGCATCGCCGAAGGGCTGAAGGAAAACGGCTTCGGGCGCGTGATTACGTGCGAGGCTGATCCGAAAGTGTACGAGGAGGCCAGGAAGCGCTTCCTCGCTTCCGGTCTGGCCGAGTGGATTGAGCTGCGAAATGAATCCAGCCTGGAAATGAAAATCCAAGGGCGAATTGATCTGCTCTATTGCGATAGTGATCTGCCGCTGCGCGAGCAGGAGGTGCGGCGGTTTCTCCCGCAAGTGAACCCAGATGGATTGATTCTGATGCATGACGCGAGCTCCGCCTTAAAGACCGTGCGCGAAGGAGCGCTGAACCTCGAGCGCGAGGGCCTGCTCTCGGTCCTTTTCCTCCCCACACCGCGCGGTCTGGTGGTCGCGCAAAGGCGCGAAGGCCGCTCGTAGCCCCCTCCTCTGGAAACCAAGAACTCGTCACTCATTTGACAACGAGTCCGCGTATCGTTAAAATCGTCGGATTTGAGTGAGGGATTATTCCTCACCATGGGACCGGTGGAATGGATAAGAAGCGGTTGGAGTATTACAAAAAGAAGTTGGTGACCCGGCGCGAGGAACTCCTGCGCGGCATCGCACGCACCGAGCAGGAAGGCCGCGAGGCGGACGAAGATCCGACGGTGGACCTCGCGGACAAGGCCGCCAACTCCTACACGAAGGAATTTCTGTTCGGCCAGACGCACAACGACCGTTCGCTGCTGCAACTGGTGGACGACGCGCTGGCACGCATCAAGGATGGCTCGTTCGGTGAATGCATTTCCTGCCACCAGGAGCTTCAGCAGAAGCGCCTGGAAGCAGTGCCGTGGACCCGATACTGCATCTCCTGCCAGGAAAAAATGG
>JBGPZR010000286.1:0-3760 GCA_041493845.1 Terriglobia bacterium
ATAGCCGGAGAGCAGATGATAGCGGTCGTGCTCGCTTGGCTCGCTGTAGCGGCCGGTCGCGAGGTAGTCCGCGATCTGGCGAAAAATCCAGGGATTCGAAGAAGCCGCGCGTCCGATCATCACCGCGTCGCATCCCGTCTCCTCGATCATGCGCACGGCATCTTGCGGCACGCGAATGTCGCCATTGCCGATCACAGGAATGCGCACCGCCTGCTTCACTGCCCGGATGATGTCCCACTCGGCTGAGCCGTTGTAACCCTGCATGCGCGTGCGCGGATGGACGGCGATCGCTTCGATGCCAACCTGTTCGGCCATGCGGGCCACGTCCACCGCGACAATATTGTTTTCATCCCAGCCGGAGCGAATTTTGATCGTCAGTGGAATGCGCACGGCCGCGCGAACCGCGCGCAGCAGTTTTTCCAGGTGCGGCAGATCGCGCAACAGTCCCGAGCCGCCGCACTTGACCACTTTTTTCACCGGGCAGCCCAGATTGATGTCCAACTGGTCGAAGCCCAGGTCTTCCGTCAACGCCGCGGCCGAAGCCATCACGCTCGGCTCCGAGCCGAAGATTTGCGCGGCGATGGGGTGCTCGTCCTCGCCGAAATAGAGATAGCGCAGCGTGCGCGCTGCCTTGCGCGTCAGGCCCTCGGCGCTCGTGAATTCGGTCATGATCATGCCGCAGCCGCCCAGCGAGCGGATAACGCGGCGGAAGACTGTGTCCGTCACGCCGGCCATGGGCGCGAGAAACGTGGCCGGGCGAATCTTCATATCGCGAATTGTGATTTCAGCGGGGAACATGGGTTAGAGCAGCGTGTCGTCGATGCGCTCCTCGTCTGAGAAGCTTTCGACTTCGGTGGCGGCCTGAGATTCGACGGGGCGCGCGGAGGGCGCCGGCGCCGCGACGGTTGGCGCCGCCGCAACAGCTTCGGGGCGCACAGTTCCACGCGAGGCGCCCGCTGCGGCTGCGCGGGCGCGCAAGCCCTGCCCCACTGTGCTGTCCGGTAGCGCCGGCTGCAGGTTGCTCCCCAGTTGTGCGAGGAGCGCCTCTCGCGAGCCACCGAAGAAATTCTCCAGCACTTGCCCCAGCGCCTGTGCGCGCGCAGCTTCGACACTCAGATTGGGCCGGTAAGAGTAGGCGCGTCCGACTTTATGCCGTTCGACCACACCTTTGCGCGCCAGGCGATCCATGATGGTCATGATAGTGGTGTAGGCGCGCGGGCGCCGCTCGGCCAGGCGCTCGCGGATTTCGCGCACGGTGCCTTCGCCCATCGGCCACAGCGTGTTCATGCAGTCCAGCTCGAGCGGCGCAAGATCAAGGAGCGAGCGTCGCGGCGATGGCCGCTTGCCGGTCGTTTCATTCATCGGTCGTTCCTCGTGTCGCCCTCAGATTGTCCTCAGACTTTTCGCTGCGGCTGTTTTGGTGCAGATGCAGCCGCTGCCTGCTTCACGTCCGGACCTGCCTGGAATTTGTCGGCGCGCAAAAGCGCGCGGCCCAGCGACGGATTGCGCTCTGTCCATTCATCCTCACCCGCCGGAGAATCGAGCGTCGCGCGCATGGCCGCCATCTTCGAGTCCATGTCGTCCAGAAAATGCAGCGCCACAGCTTCGCGCGTCTGCGGCAGCGCGGGCGAGCCAAATTCGCGCGTGCCATGATGGCTCAGAATCATGTGCTCCACCAGCACGGCGAGCGGAGCAGGGAAATCCGGAATCGCGCGAATCTTCTCACGCACCAGCGAAACGCCAATCATGATGTGGCCCAGCAGCCGCCCTTCCGTGGTGTAGCTGATACCGCGTGCGTAGCGCAGTTCATCTATTTTTCCGATATCGTGCAGCACGATGCCGGAGAGAAGCAGATTCGCGTCCAGTTCGGGGTAGTGAGCGGCCACCGCGCGCCCGAGGCCGATCAGGCTGACCATGTGTTCTAGCAGGCCGCCGATAAACGCGTGGTGCATGGTCATAGCCGCCGGCGCGCGCTTCAGCTTGGGCGCAATCGCGGGATCGTCCACCACGCTCGAGAGCAGCCTCTTGAGCGCCGGATTCTTCATGGCGGCAATGGCGGCGCGCAGCTCGGCGTAGAGCTGTTCGACGTCACACTTCGTATGCGGGAGAAAATCGCCCAGGTCGTAATCGCGCTCGGCCGCGGGGATCACCTGCTCGAGCGTCAATTCCTTCTGCCCGTTATAGATCTTCACGCGCGCGCGGACCTGCACCACATCGTCCCGCTCGAATGTCTTCTCCACGGCGGCGAACTGGTCCCACATTTTTGCGGAGATCGTGCCGGTGCGGTCGGAGAGCTCGAGCTGCAGCCATGAACTGCCGGTGCGCAGCGAAGTCCGGATTTCCTTCTCGCGCACCAGGAAGAGCGTGGTGAACAATTGCCCCTCCTGCAGATCGGCCACGTAGTGGGTCTTCATTATCCGCCCGTCTTTGGCTTCGGCAGCTTCCGCTTCCCGCTCTTCTGTGGCGCGTCCGGCGTCGGGGAGACTTCCTCGATGATACTGGCCCCGGCCATTGCGGCGCTATCGGTAAAGCCCGGCTTCACCGTCACATAGCTCTCCTCGCGCAACTGCGCCAGGTATTCGCGCAACGTCGGCTGCATTTTTTTCATGTAAATCTCGTTCTCGATTTCGCGCCGGACTTTCTCCAGCGGCTGCAAGCCCGCCTGGTAGCGGTCCACCACTTTCAGAACCTCGAAGCCTGTCTTTGTCTGGATCACGTCCGTCAGCCCGCCCTTATTCAGAGAGAAAGTGGCGTCTTCAAGCTGTTTCGAGAGCTGGCCGCGCTCGAAAGTTCCCAGGGGGCCGCCTTCTTTTGCGGTGCTGCCTTCGGAATAACGCTTGGCCATTTCGGCGAACTCTTCGCCCTTCTTCAACCGGTTCAAGTAGTCTTCCGCTTTGCGCTGGATCACTGCTGTTTCTTCGGGTGACTTGTCTGTGGTGTTGAGGAAAATTTCGCCAAGCACCACCTGTTCCGGGCGAGTGAATTCCTTCGGATGTTCCTCGTAAAATTTCTTTATCTCGTCATCGCCGATGATGATCCGACCGCGCATTTCCTTGCTGATCACCTCCTGGGTCAGCAGGGTGTTGCGGATCTGCGCTTTGTAGTCCTCCCACGACATTCCTTCGCCCTCGATCGCCTTTTCCAGGTCGTCCAGGCTCTGCAGGTTGTTCTGTTTGCGCACTTCATCCAGCCGCTTGATCACGTCGGTCTCGACGCTCACGCCTTGATCTTTCGCCCGCTGCACCAGCAGTTGCTGGTCAATCAGATCGCGCAGCAGATCCTTCTGACGGTCGCGATACAGTCCATCCATTTTGTCCGGCGTGCATCCCTGGCATTCGTGCGCGATTTCCTCGTGGAGCTGGGCGTCCGACTTCTGGTAATCGGACAGCGTGATGATGCTGTTGTTCACGCGGGCGATGATCTCTTCCACGATTACAGACTTGGGCTTATCCTGTCCCCGCGCCGATCCGCAGGCCAGTAGCAGCGCGGCCAAGGCCGCGAGAGAGAGCAAAGATTGCAAGCTTCCATTTTTCATGATTTTCCTTCAGACGGAATTTTATCCCTACGATTGTAGTTGTAGCAATACGTTTCTCGCCGCTCCCATCGCGCCGCCCACCTCGCCCTTCCAATCCAGCCACAGCACTCCGGTGGGATCCAGGCGCATCCCCCGCCGTTTGCGAATCAGCTTCACCAGCCGCTCGGGCCCCAGCGGCGTATCATCGTAAAACTTGATGGCCAATTGGTCGGCGCGGCGGTCAAT
>JBGPZR010000190.1:0-5070 GCA_041493845.1 Terriglobia bacterium
ACCCAGGCCACCAGATAAGCGATGATCGCAGGAAAGGGCGGCAAAATCGCCGCGACGATCCAGATGAGGCGGACGATGGTCGAGTCCACACCCAGATATTCGGAGACGCCTCCGCAAACGCCGGCGATTTTGGAATCCACGGCGGAACGCATCAGGCGCTTTTGGATGGGAGCGCATCCCGCAGGCGCGACGTTCTGCCGCGTGCCGCAGAAGTAGCAGAAATTCGAATAATCGGCGATGTCCCTCCGGCAATTCGGGCAATTCATTGTATCTCCCTCCCGCGCGGGCTTCCGGCTGCACCAGCTTTTGTGAATCCCGCGCTACACATAGATACGAATTCCATCCTGCAAAAGTTTCGACTCAATAAGCCGCCAGGTCGCGGACGGCGAGGACGATGTCCTTGGTCTGCGGCAGGATCACGTCCTCGAGTTGCGGCTGATAGGCGCAGAACGTGTCGGTGGCGGCGACGCGCCGGATGGGCGCATCGAGCTCGCCGAAAAGTTCATCGGCAATGCGCGCAGCGATTTCCGCGCCGTAGCCCCAGGAACGCGTGTCCTCATAGGCGACGATGACGCGGTTCGTCTTGCGCACGGTTGCGGCAATCGCTTCCCAGTCGTAGGGGCTCAGGGAGCGCAAATCGAGAATCTCGATGGAGACGCCTTCGCGCGCCAATTCCGCGGCAGCCACCTCGGCGCGGTGGACGACGGCGCCATACGTGATGATGCTCACGTCAGTGCCTTCACGCATCACGCGCGCCTTGCCAAACGGGATGGTGAAATCCGCGCCGGGATATTCCGAACGATTGTAAGGCTGGCGGTAGAGGTGCTTGTGCTCGAGGAAAAGCACCGGATCGTCCGAGCGAATCGCGGTCCGCAGCAGGCCGCAGACGTCGAGCGCGGTGGATGGCATGACGACGCGCAGCCCGGGGATGTGAGTGAAAGTGACTTCACCGCACTGGCTATGATAAATCGCGCCGCCGGTCAGATAGCCGCCGATGGGCACGCGGATGACTGCAGGCGACTTGAATTTTCCGGCCGAGCGCCAGCGCATCACTGCAAGCTCGTCGCGGATTTGCATCATGGCCGGCCAGATGTAGTCGAAGAATTGAATTTCCGCGACGGGCTTCAGGCCGCGCGTGGCCATGCCGATGGCGCGGCCGACGATGCTGGCTTCGGCGAGCGGCGAATTGAAAACGCGGGCGCTGCCGAAGCGGCGCTGCAAACCGGAGGTGGCTTTGAAGACGCCGCCCTTCCCTTTCACGCTCGTGAGATATTCTTCGCGGCTGCAATCGGCGACATCTTCGCCGAAGACGACGATGCGCTCGTCGCGCGCCATTTCGTCCATAAGCGTGGCGGAGACCATTTCTACCATCGTCTTCGGTTCGCTCTCGCGTTTGGGCGCGGATTCGAAATGCGCCCCGGCGGGATCCACGTCGGGTGAATAAACCCACTGGTAGATCGAATCTTTTGCGGGAACCCCGGCTTTGAGGGCGCGATCGGTGGCTTCGGCAATTTCGCGCACGGCTTCCGCCTCGATCGCTTCGAGCTCGCGTTCTTCGAGGATTCCCTCGCGGACCAGGAACAAACCGAATTTCGGGAGCGGGTCGCGGCGGGCTTCGGCCTCGCGCTCCTCCGCGGTGCGGTAGAGCTTCTCATCGTCGGAAAGCGAGTGCGAATAGGGGCGCGTGACGTGCGCGTGAACGAGCGCGGGGCCTTTGCGCGCGCGGCAGTGGGCGGCAGCGCGGCTCAAGGCAGCGTAGCTTTCGAGCGGCTCCGTGCCGTCGCACTCTTCAATGTGCAGGTGCGGATAATTTGCGACCAGCTTCGAGATGCTCCCGCCGGCCGTCTGCACTTCGACGGGCACGGAAATGGCGTAGCCGTTGTCTTCGATGAGATAGAGAACCGGGAGGCGCTTGTTGCTGGCGGTGTTGAGTGATTCGGCGAATTCACCTTCGCTGGTGGCGCCGTCGCCGCCAGAAACGTAAACGATCTCGTCGCGGTGAAACGCGACAGCATTCCCGAGCGGGGCTTTGCGGGCCTGCTCGAGAGCTCTCGGGAATTGTTGGTAGTAAAGCGAAGCTTCGGCCGCGCCAACGGCCTGGAGAAACTGCGTGCCGGTGGCAGAGGAGCGGGAGACGATATTCAATTTCTGGTGGCCCCAGTGCGAGGGCATCTGGCGGCCACCGGAAGCCGGGTCGTCTTTCGCGCCAACTCCCTGGAGCAACATTTCGTAGGGCGTGACGCCGAGCATGAGAGCGAGAGCGCGGTCGCGATAGTAAGGGTGGAACCAATCGTAGGAGGGCTTCAGAACCAGGCCGGCGGCAACGAGAACGGCTTCGTGCCCCGCCCCGCTAATCTGAAAGAAAATTTTGTTCTGGCGCTTGAGCTGGATTTCGCGGTCGTCGATTTTGCGGGAGAGAAACATGGTGCGGTAGATGCGAATCAGCGCCTCGCGGTCGAGGCCGTGGTATTTTGCAGCGTCGAACCGGGCTATCTTTACTTTCGTCTGCGAAGGCATCAGTTTCGCTCCGCCGGGGAGGATTTCACGGGGCCTGATGAGTACGGACCATTATAGCGAAACACAGGGCGAGCGGGCGGGGCATTTTCCCTTCGCTAACTAATAAGCCAGGCATGACTTCCCATCCACATCCTATTCCATTCCTTCCCTGTGACACCCGTCACGTCTGATAGTGACTCAGTGCACCGAATCAGGCCCGCAAAGAGCATAACAATAAGCCGAGAGAACGAGGAGTGGCCTTGAATGCCGGAGGCCGCGCGATGGCAGCCGGGGCTCGGTGTTCAATGCGAACCCCGAGGAGGTCGAAATGGTTATGACAGGGGCAGCAGTTAGCGAAGGCAAGAAAATCTCGCTGGCGAGAATTCTAATGGCGACGGATTTTTCGCCCGCGTCCGACCGGGCGCTGGAATATGGTATTTCGCTGGCCCGGCGGTACAACTCGCAAATTTATCTGACACATGTGATCACGCTGGATACTTACCCGATGATTGCGCCCGAGCTGGCTTCGGAGTCGGAGGCCAAGCAGCGGCGCGAGGCGCAGGGACGGTTGGAAGAGATCGAGAAATCCGGGCGGTTGTATGGATTGCGGCGCGAGATGGTGATCGCAGAAGGATCGCTTTGGCCGACGATCGAAGACCTGGTGAAGAAGTATGAGATCGACCTGGTGATCGTGGGGACACATGGAATGGGCACGCTCGAGAAGCTGGTGATCGGTTCGAACGCGGAGCAGATTTTCCGGCAAGCGCGCATTCCGGTGATGACGGTAGGACCGGCAGCCAAGGGTGAGGCCCCGTACGAAGTGGAATTCAAGAACATACTGTTCGCGACCGACTTCGGGCCGGGAGCCGAACGCGAGGCGGCGTACGCGTTTTCACTGGCGCAAGAGCATCATGCAAGGCTGACGCTGCTGAACGTAGCGCCCCACGCAGAGGATTATTCGGAGGAGGCCGTTGCGCGGAAAAGAGAAGCGGTAACGAAGCACCTGCGTGAGCTGCTGCCGGCCGTGCCGGAGATGCATTGCATCCCTGAATACGTGATGGTGGTTGGCGAGCCCGTCGAGGAAATCCTGCGATGGGCGAAGATGAAACACGCAGACCTGATCGTGATGGGAGCAAAGTCGCGGAAAGGACTGGCGGGACACATTCCGCATACGAAAGCGCAGCGCATCATAGGCGCGGCCACGTGCCCAGTGCTGACCGTGAAGTCGTGAGGGGCGGCGGCCGGTCTCAGTCTAGCGAATCGAAGAGTTCGGCGGTTTTCGTGAAGGCAGGATCGGTGTAAAGGACGGTTTCGGCCTCCACGGATTTGAACGGCTCTTCGCCGGGGATGCGGTCAAGCCAGCGCTGATGGGTGAGCTTTTCGTGGTCGGAAAAGTCGAGGCGGATTAGAAGGCGCACGTGGACGCGCAGTTCGGGCTTTTCTGCCTGTTCGTTTACGGCGGATTTTTTCTTTGCCCCCGCGGGCTTTGCGTCTCCGCCTGCAGATGTGGCGGCGCCATCTTTGCCGGCGTCCGCGCCGCTGGATCCTTCGCGCTCGAATTTCAAGAGCAGTTTGTTGCCGAGGCGGAAGCCCTGCTTCCAGGCTTCCAATTTGTGGCGTGCCTGCTGGGCTGCCTCTTCGTCCGTGCCGAAATCAAAAATCAGATAGGAATGAGCCATGAAGATTGTATAGCGGGCAGTGAGGGGATGTGTCAAGCGCGGCGGCACGAAAAACCTTGGAACCACAGATGAACACAGATAAACACTGATGAGGACGAAGTAAGAGCAAGCGAAGGAAACAAGAAAAGGATCTACCGCGGAGGCGCACCCTTCGGTTCCACTCAGGGTAAAGAGGGCGCCGAGAGAGACGGGAGGATGCAGAGAAGGAACAGAGGTTGGCGTGGTAGAATGCGCGGGAAAATTGAGAGGCGATGGAGTTCGCCTGAACCGTCCGGAAACGGACTGATGACTCCTGGCCGCCGCCTGGCGCCCAGGAGTTTTTTTGTTGGGGCCAGCGAGACGGAGGAAATGGAGACGATGTGCGGATCGCTTTGCTGATTGTGTTTGGCGCGGCGGGGACGCTGGCGCGGTACGGGTTGCAAGGGCTGGTGCAGCATCGCACAAGCTCGGATTTTCCGAGCGGGACGCTGGTGGTCAATCTCGCGGGATGTTTTCTGCTGGGCGGGATTGCACAGTATGGTTTGACGCATCTCTCGATTCCTCCCGAGTGGCGCATCGGGATTACCGTGGGTTTTTTCGGCGCTTTCACGACGTTTTCGAGTTTTAGTTGGGAGGCGGTGCACTTGCTGGAGGACGGCGAGTGGGGACGTGCAGCGTCGTATGTGCTGGCTAACGTGATTGGCGGGTTGCTGGCCGTGGTGCTGGGAATGCGGCTGGCGGAGCGGATTTAGGGGAAAGCGAAAAGGGGAGCCATGGAGCACGAACGATTTGAGGGCGAGCGCACACTGATGCGCATCCACATCGGTGAATCCGACCGGTGGCACGGGAAGCCGCTGTACCAGGCGATTGTAGAGCTGCTGCGGCGCGAAAAATTCAGCGGTGTGACGGTACTGCG
>JBGPZR010000377.1:0-2849 GCA_041493845.1 Terriglobia bacterium
AGGCGCGGTGTAGCTGCCCTGAACGAATTTTCATCGGTTCATCGCCACGCATTGGGTGTGAGCACCGTATCGTTTGAGGTTCCTTGAAGGCACTTGGATGCTAGTGTAAGCCCTGGCGCTGGCCGGGAGAACGATTTTCCCGGCAAGTGAAAAACCCAGGACGCCCGGATTAGCGAGGGAGAGGCGCGAAGGCGATGCGCTGAGGCTGGGCCACGCGGCATCCGTATTTTTCCGCATAGACCGTGAAGTTCCCGAAACCTATACTGCTGGGATGTCCACTAACAGCGAAATATCCGGCGCGCTACGCCGATACTGGGGATACGACTCCTTCCGCCCACTGCAAGAGAAGATCATCCGCAGCCTGCTGAACGACCACGATATGTGCGTGGTGATGCCAACAGGCGGCGGCAAATCGCTCTGCTATCAGCTCCCTGCAGCTTTGCTCACACGAAAAACCGTCATCGTGATTTCGCCGCTGATCGCGCTGATGCAGGACCAGGTGGCGCAACTTACGCAGATGGGAATTCCCGCGGCGGTGCTGAATAGTTCGCTGGAAGCACGTCAGCAGAGCGCCGTTGAGCGCAAGGCGCGCGATGCCGAGTACCGGCTGCTGTATCTTTCGCCGGAGCGGCTGGCGCGGCCCGAAGCGATCGCGTGGCTGAAGACTATTCCGGTTTCCTTTTTCGCGATAGATGAAGCGCACTGCATCTCCGAATGGGGACACGAGTTTCGGCCGGAGTACCGGCAGTTGAGCTGCCTGCGCGCGCAATTCCCAAAGCTGCCCATCGCGGCGTTCACGGCGAGCGCGACGCAGCGGGTGCGGCACGATATCATCGAGCAGCTCCGATTGCGCGAGCCGGACAAGTACATCGCCAGCTTCCATCGCTCGAACCTGCGCTACATGGTGAAGGAATGCGCGAAAGGCACGCAGCTCGATTTGCTCGTTGGGGCTCTGCGCTACTACTCCGGGAGCAACGTGATCGTGTATGCGCCGACGATCGCGCGGGTGGAAGAGACGGTGGATTTCCTGGGGGAGCAGGGAATCGCTGCGATCGCGTACCACGGGAAGATGAATGCGCTGATGCGGCGGCGAAACCAGGAGCAATGGATGTCGGACGAGGTGCGCGTGCTGGTGGGCACCATCGCTTTTGGGTTGGGCATCAACAAAGCGGCGGTGCGCGCCGTGATTCATCTCGCGCTCCCGAAATCCATCGAGCAGTTTTACCAGGAAGCGGGGCGCGCCGGGCGCGATGGCCAGCCGGCCGATTGCGTGCTGCTGTGGCAGGTGCGCGACGCAATCCTCCTTAAATACTTCGCGGGACAATTTACCGACCCAGTTGAAAAAGAGCGAGCGATGCAGCGTTACTACGGCATCCGCGACTTCGCGGAATCGAAGAGCTGCCGGCATCGGCAGATCTGCAACCATTTCGGGGAAAATGTGAAATGGGCCTCGTGCCGTTCCTGCGATGTTTGCGGCTGCACGGTCGAGTGGCTTCCTGAATTGGTGAAGGCAAAGCCGCAAGGGCGGGCCGCGGCTGCAAGCACGCCGGTTGACGCGCGCGCCGAACTGCAGGCCGGTCTCACACGCGTGGCTGCTAACGCGGGCGGAGGGCTGTGGACTGCATCTTCACGCAGGGCGCCTGGGGTGGACGAGGAGTTGCGCGAATATTTGCGCGAGTGGCGGCGGGCGGCTGCGAAGACGGAAGATGTTCCAGCATACGTGGTGATGCACGACACGGCGCTCGAGGAGCTTTGCCACCGGCGTCCGAGTTCGCTTGCGGATGTTCGGCGCGTCCCGGGATTCGGCGAGCGCAAGACCGAAAAATATGGCCCTGCGATCCTGGACGCGCTCAGGCAATTTCGAGAAGGTGCTCGCGCGGCGGCGCCGCCGAAAAAGACCTCGAAGCCGGCTGCGGAAACGATGCAATTTCTGGCGGAAGGGCGCAGCTTCGCGGAGATTGCAGAGCTTCGCGGGCGGCAGATTTCGACTGTTATGATGATGGTGGCTGACCTGGTCGAGCGGGGGATGGTGCAGTTTCTACCCGCCTGGGTGGACGCGAAGAATCAGGCAATGATTGAGGCGGTTTGTGCGAGGCTGGGATTTTCGCCGCTCACGCCCATCAAGGAAGCGCTGCCGCCGGAAATAACGTTTGGCGAGATTCGGCTGGTGATTGCCCGGATTCGCAGCCAGCCGGAAAAACGGAAGGCTGCGGCTTCTGGGCGAGATTCCTGATCGAGCCCTTCCTCCACAGAGATCGCCGAGATGTGAGCGCCGAGCTCAAGACACATCGCCATACCACGGCTGCGCCCGGTGCAAGGGAATGGCTGTGCCACTGAGGCAAGGGCGGAACAGCGGCGATTTCAAATTGAAGATTTTCGATTTCAGAGAGTGAGCGGACAGCCAGTATTGGCTGTCCCACCAAGGCAAGGGCGAAGGCAGACAGCCAGCCCACGGCTCCGCTTTCATCGGCTGCGCCCTGCACCATGCAGTGCGGGACTGCGCTCGGGGCGGGCAGGACAAGTAGCGCAAAACCGAGGGCAAGCCCGCGTGGTTCCTTGACAGCACCTACGTTATAGATATAACGTCGCGGAGAAATGAAACTATCAGCAGCTAGGGCAATCCGGATCTGTGGCTGCATTTGACGAGCACTCCGCGCATGGATCCCGATACAGCTTCCGTTTCCGATCAAAGCGCGACCGAGCGCGCAGGGCTGCGCGAGTACGCAGGGTATTTTCTGCGGCTTGGGGTGCTTGGATTTGGAGGCCCGATTGCTTTGGCCGGGCATATGCAGAAGGACTTGGTGGAGGAGCGGAAGTGGGTCACTGAGCGGGATTATCTGGAAGGCTTG
>JBGPZR010000283.1:0-3781 GCA_041493845.1 Terriglobia bacterium
GCGATCGCGCCATCGGTTATCGCAGCTGGAGCTTATGGGCAGAGATCTCCTGGGTTGGACCGCATCACTTGAAAATCTTGTTTCCCGATCAGGATCATCTCGCGCTGGCTTGGCTTCTTCCAGACCCTACCGCGCAATCTCCGGCGGGAGCAATACCGCTTCCGGATACACCCTCCATTCTTCACATGCTGCTTCTGGATTCGAAAACGGGCCGGAGTGTCGTCAGTCACGACTGGCGCTTGACGTCGCATACTGTGGACCTCGTGTCGACTGCGCACGGCCATTGGGTCGTCAAGGATGGCGATCAAGTCAGCATGTATTCTGCTGGCTTTGAAAAGCTCCACGACAATTTCGTGGGAGACTGGCGTCAGGTCGCGCCGACGGCTGGCGAGGGAAACGGGGCACTGGTCGGCGAGGATACGCGCATCAATTCGACTCCCAACGAACTGGCTCTGGTGAAAACCGACGGCCAGGTTTTGTTTCGCCATATGCTCCCCGAGAAACAGGAATTTGAGAATCCCGTCACGGTAGCGGCCAATGGAAGCGTGTTTGCTGCCGTGGTCACCCGGAGGCGAGGAATTGACAATCCCGACCTTGGTTTCAAGTCCCTCCAGGCCGAGAACCGTGTCGTCGTTTACAGCGTTCGTAGTCGTGGCCCCGTCTTCAGCGTCAAAGTGAAGGGAATGTCTCCCTGGCGCAGGGGCGACATTTATTGGAACACGATCGCGTTGTCGCCCCAGGGAGACCTCTTAGCAATCGCTTCTAACGAAGAAGTTCGGGTTTACGCACTGCCAGGCACGATTGGGACGAAGTGAGACGAAATCGGACCGCGATGGGCGGTCGATTAGGTTGCTGGGATTCTGTCCGTTCCCATGTAGGGGCGGAGCGCTTCGGGGATGATGACGGAACCGTCCGCCTGCTGATAATTCTCCACAATCGCGATCCACGTTCGCCCGACGGCAAGGCCTGAACCGTTGAGCGTGTGCACGAACTCGGACTTCTGCGCTTTCGGGCCGCCCTTCGGCTTGAAACGAATCCCCGCGCGGCGTGCTTGAAAGGCTTCGCAATTCGAGCAGGAAGAAATCTCCATGAACTCGCCCGCGGAAGGCAGCCACACTTCGATGTCGTACGTTTTCGCCGACGCGAATCCCATGTCCGCGGTGCAGAGCTGCATCACGCGATAAGGAAGCCCCAGCCGCTGCAGCACCGCCTCCGCATTGCGGACGAGCGACTCGAGCTCTTCGTAGCTCTGCTCCGGGCGCGTGAACTTGAACATCTCGACTTTTTGAAACTGGTGCTGCCGTTTGATGCCCCGTGTGTCTTTCCCTGCAGCGCCCGCTTCCGAGCGGAAGCACGCCGTCCACGCACAGACTTTGATCGGCAGCGCGTCGCCATCGAGCGTCTCTTCGCGATGCAGGCTGGTCAGCTCGACTTCGCTGGTGGGCGTGAGCCAGAAATCGGTGCCCTCGACGTGAAACATTTCATTGGCAAATTTTGGGAGCTGTCCTACACCTGTGAGCGAAGCGGTGTTGACGAGGAATGGCGGCAAGATTTCCGTGTAGCCGTGCTCGCGCGTGTGGACGTCGAGGAAGAAATTCGCGAGCGCGCGCTCGAGCCGGGCACCGAGGCCTTTGTAAACGGCGAAACGCGCGCCGGTCATTTTCACCGCCGCCGCGAAATCGAGAATCCCCGCGCCTTCGCCGATCTCCCAGTGCGGCCGGGGCGCAAAATCGAATTTCGGCGGCGTGCCCCAGCGCCGCACTTCCACGTTGTCCGCCGCGCTCATCCCGCGCGGCACGCTGGGGTGCGGAATATTGGGCACCATCAGCAGAAACTGCCGCAATTGCTCATCCAGCTCGCTGATGCGCTCGTCCGCGCGCTTGATCTCTTCGGACACGTCCTTCATGCGCGCGAGAATGGCGGAGGGGTCCTGCCCCGTCTTCTTGAGCCGGACGATCTCCTCGCTAGCTTTGTTGCGATCGGCCTTCAGCCGCTCGGTGGCCGTGATGAGCTGCCGCCGCTCCGTATCAATCGTACGAAACGGCGCAAGGTCAAGCGTAACCCCGCGGTCACGCGCCATCTGATCGATTACGTCCAAGTGCTCCCGCACATATCCCAGGTCGAGCATAGGCGATTGAGAATACCGGAAACCGCGCAGACTGAGAAGGACGATGCGCGGTCCGGAGTGTGCCGGCCGGTTTGGAGTGAGCGCCGCAAACTTGCGGCTGCCTCCGCCGCCGCCCCACCTGCACGCAGCCATAGCCCATCACAAATTCGCAAATAACCACGAAACGTTTTGCGCGCCAGGCTCACTACCTGCAGGGAACCCTCGACCTCCATTCGATGAGCCAGGCGAAGCTCCCGGCGGGAACCGATGTGGCCGGTCCGGCTGCATTGTGTCAGAAGAAATTAGTCCTTCTGTGAGCAGAGTTTCCCAATTGAATGGAGACTTGGCCGGACGCCACGCGGTAATCCTCGCCGCCCAGGAGGCACATCATGATGCGGCCATCGTGCAAGCTCATCTTCACAGCTCTATTCCTTTTCTTGCTCCTGCCGGCCCGCGTGCAGGCCCAGTCCCCGCTAGCTCCCGGCACGCTTTGGGACAGCGATTGCAAAGCCGCGTTCGAAAAGGCCCGGCCCGGTCCCGGCCTCCACCTCTTGACGGGACCGGGTTCGGGGCCGCGACCGGCCACGGGACCGCGACCGGCCACGGGCTACTATTTCAAAGTAGGGAAAGCGATTGCGTCGGTGTTGGCAGATGGCAGGGGCGGGCTGGATCCACAGCTTCAGAACATCGAGGCCATTTCAACAGCGCAGACCAAGTGCAACATGCTGGGTCTGGAGACACAGCCAGGATTTTTTGCCCTGGTTCAGAGCGACATCGCTCACGATGCCTGGTATGGCCACCCGCCGGTTCGCACAACGCCGACGCAGAAAATCACTCTGGTCGCGCCTCTGTATGTCGAAGCTGTTCACATCGTAGTCCGGCCCCACTTAAACCTGGCGCGACTGTCGGATCTGCGGGGACGCAAGGTTTGGCTCGGCACCGAAAATAGCCTCACGGTCTTCACTGCCCGGCGGATTCTGGACGCCGCCGGCCTGACAGCAGGCCAGATCGACGCGCTGGACGAATGTCCCAGGGAAAAACCATGTCCAAAGAATTCCATCGGGCACATGACGTCCGCCGAAGCACTGAAGGCTCTCGAGAATCTCGACCTGGAGGCGATGTTTCAGGTGGGGGCCGTTCCCTTTGACAGCCTTCGCGATAAGATCGTGCCGTCCGACACGGACGGGCAGGTACTGGACGCCGAGCGAAACAAAAAACCCTGTGTCGCAATCCAGCAGGCCCGCTTGAATGATCCCGCACTTCAAGACCACGAGCTTCGACTGTTCAACCTGGACCTTGACCTTGTGGATCGGCTGGTGCGAGACGGCAGCTATATCGAGCAACTGATCCCGTCCGATGCGTACTGCCAGGATAGTGCGACGCTGACCGTTGGCGTTCGAGCACTTCTTCTCACCAACCGCAAACCCTCCGATCCTATTGTCCACCAGCTTGCGGCTGCAATTATTGGGAACCAGCGCGCAATTGAAAAAAGCATACGGGAGCAGGTGGAACAGGAGCAGCAGGATCACGGGGATGCCATTACAGGCCTCCCCGCGAAGCTGAGCCTGCTGCGCGTGCCCACGCCCGATTCGCTGCGCGTCCGGTACCACCCTACTGTGCGCAACGGCAAAGATTATTTCGATCCGTGGAAGAACTTCCTCAAGCGGGGCGCGC
>JBGPZR010000395.1:0-2724 GCA_041493845.1 Terriglobia bacterium
CCGGAAGCCATGGCCAGCAGGCCGCGCGCGCTTTCCTGCTCGCGCAGCCATGTTTCATAACGCAGGTACCAGCTTTCATTCTGGATGACGCACGTTTCGGTTTCATTGCGATAGAAGGGCCGCGCGGTGACCAGGCCCACTCGAGGGTCCGCGAAGTGCTCGACGATGCAGGCCAGCGCGCCGGGTGCGAAGAGGCAGTCCGCGTCGGTGAACACCAGAATCGAGCCGGAAGCGGCGGCGACCAGGCCATTCTGCATCGCGCTTTTGCCCTGCTGCTGCGGGAAGGAAATCAGCCCGACACCTTCGGCGCTGAAGGGGCGGACAATTTCTTCGGTGCGGTCGGAGGAACCGTCGCTGCCAATCAGGATTTCGGTGCGCTGGCGCAGGTAGTCGGAGGCGAGCAGGTTTTTGACCTTCGCTTCGATGACGGATTCTTCGTTGTGCGCAGCGACAATTACGCTGACGAGTGGCTGGATGGGCCCGGAGAGCGCACCGATGCGGCGTCCGAGCAGACCGAGGCGCAGCAGGAGTGGGTAGCCGAAGTAGACGTAGGCGAGGACGGCAACGCAGAACCAGAAAAGTGTGAGCAATGTGCTAGCCCATGTTTCGTAGCGCGGGCACGGGCCCGGAGGCGCGACTGCCAGCGGGCTGGTCAGTGATCTGGCCAGTGTGCTGGTGGGCGAGCTGGTCGGCGAGCTCGTGGTAGGTGATCAGACGAATCCTGCAGCGGTCGAGGACCTGACGGAATTCACGGTCCGTGAGCCACCGCAATTCCTCCTCGCGTTGCAGGTGGATTCGATCTGCTTCCGAGAAGCCTCTCTCGAAGAAGCCGGGATGGCAGGCCAGCTCGAATGTTCCGGGCGGCAGATGCGCGAAGGCGGATTTCCAGCGATCACCGAGGAGTGTCATGTTGCGGCGATCGCGCGAGAGGAAAGAGATGCGGCTGTCGGGCGAACGGAAGCTGCGAAAGACGGTGGCTTCGAGCGCCGCGCGGTACGCTTGCACAAGAATGCGTCGCGGAAGCGAGCCTTCGTGCGGGCCGCCCAGCGCGCCGTCTTTCGGCCAGATTGTGCAGCGGGAGGTTCGCGCGCAGGAAACGTCCTCAGCCCGGAGCGCGCGAGCAAACGGGAGTGCTGCCGCAGGGTAGATGTGCATGTGGTGATGCGAGTCGGCGTGCGTGGGATGGCAGCCGCGCTGTTTCATCCAGCGAATCTGCGCGCGGAATTCAGCTTCGAGCTCGCGCGGCGAAGCCTGCCAGCGCCACAGACGGCGAATCATCTCCGGGGGCGGATGAAAATCGCCGCAGGCGCCCACGAGCGTCGGTACTTCGGCCGGCGGCAGAATTGGCTTTCCCCCACAAATGTTCAGATGAATTCCCACACTCAAGTGCCGGGCGCGGGCGGCCTGGGCTACGGCATATTCGGAGGCCGGCATGTTCACCATCAGGGAAGCGCTGGTGAGGAAGCCATAGCGATGGGCGAGGAGGACGCCGTCGGTGATGCCTTGGCTCATGCCGAAGTCGTCGGCATTGACGATGAGGCGCGTTTCTTTCATGGGGACACCTGATTCACAATGAGCGGAATTTTTCCACCGGGGCGGGAGAGCGGCGCGGCGGCAAGCTCGGCGGTGACTTCCATGGCTGGGCCGAGAAGCTTCTGTAGGTCCGCGCGGATTTCCATCATTTCTTCCGCCGCGTGGCCATTGCTGGGGACGGCGCGGACAATGACGTGCTCCGGCCGGTCGTGAATGAACTGGCAGAATCGCAAGGCAGCAGATTGTTTGAGGATTTGATTCAAAGCGCGCGGGGAGAACAGGCGGCCATCCGCTGAGCGCAGGATGTCGCTTTCACGCGTGATGGTGGGGACGATAGGTGGGAAGGCGAGGCCACAGGAGCAAGGGAGGCCGTCCCATCGGCCGCGGTCGCCGATGCGGTAGCGGATCAATGGCATAGCGCGGTTGAGGAAGCCGGTCCAGACGAAATAGCCCTCTTCGTCGAGGGCAACGGGCTCATCGTGGTCGTTGAGAATTTCGAGGTAGCCGTACTCGGGCGCGAGGTGCATCCAGCCCCGTTCGCATTGCTGGATCAGGCCGCAGTATTCCGTCATCCCATAGCTATCAAACACGCGGGCCTGAAAGGCCTTTTCGATTCTTGCGCGGATGGCGGGATAGAGCGGCTCGCCGGTGGTGAAAACCACGCGCATGGGGATGCGCTCGCTGCGAAGCAGCACGAAATCTGCGAGCAGGCTAAGGACAGAAGGAAAGCCTTCGAGGATTTCTCCCTGGTGCTTGCGGAGGAAGCCGAGATAGGCAGGCGCAGTGTTTTCGGACAGATGAAAGATGCTGAGCAAGACCTGGCGCTCGGGCAGATTGTGGGTCCAGAAGGGCGGGTCACGCCGCTTCGCCGGAACGATGCGAGCGCCGAAGAGAGTAAGGCGCGGCTGGCGTGGCTGGACGCCCGCCCAGGCCCACTGGCGAAGCAGGAAGGCCCAATTGTTGCGCGCCAACTCTTCTGTGTAGGCGACGGTCAGATTGGCGCCCGTGGTTCCCGTGGTGCCTGCACGGATGCGGCGGTGCGGCGCGATGCTGAGCGACAGCAGGCGGTCCTGATTTTCGCGGACCGTTTCGCGGGCGAGGACGGGCAGGCGGCGCAAGTCGTCGAGTGAATCGAGATCCAGTTGCGGATAGCTGGCGTAGAAAGGGACCGTCGAGCGCGCGTGGGCCAGG
>JBGPZR010000019.1:0-13104 GCA_041493845.1 Terriglobia bacterium
GCCCAGGATTGTGGTTGACCCGCAACTGACCATACTCTGCCGCACCGATTGAGAATCAGCTTCGCGCGCAGCGGGCATGCTAATTCGATGGTTCTCTGCGGCGTCAAAATTCTTGGTTTGAACTTGCGTCTGTGCACGTCCCGCCTTATCCTACTTCGTCTTGAGTGAACCGCCGGATCGGGAAATGTCATTTTGGACCCGAGTGCGCAAGATACCCCGCGCCACACTCGCCTTGCTGGGGTACTTTTGAGCGCGAATCCCCAGGTTGACGGGCTCGAAGGCACTGCGATGCAAACCCGTTCGATGCCCCTTCTTGACTTTCGCAGGCATGCGTAATCATTGATGAGGTCACCTCGTGGATTCTGAGGGCTCGCAACACCCAACCGCAGCCGGACAGAGCAATCTGCTGCTCGAGCCCGGCCACACGCTTGGGACCGTAACGGACAAGATCAGCTCGATCGTGCTGAGCCGCGGCACGACGAAGGGCTGGCTCTTCGGCTTCGCCATCGCGTTCGGGCTGATGATGGTCCTGTTGTTCGCCGTCTCCTACCTTCTCGTAGCCGGCGTGGGGATCTGGGGAATCAACATTCCCATTGGCTGGGGATTCGCCATCGTCAATTTTGTCTGGTGGATCGGAATTGGCCACGCCGGGACGCTCATTTCCGCCATCCTCCTCTTGTTGCGGCAGAAGTGGCGCACGTCCATTAACCGGTTCGCTGAGGCCATGACATTGTTCGCAGTGGCATGCGCGGGGCTGTTCCCCTTGCTGCACATGGGGCGTCCTTGGCTTTTCTACTGGATGACGCCTTACCCCAATCCGATGTGGATGTGGCCGCAGTTCCGCAGCCCGCTGGTTTGGGACGTGTTTGCCGTGTCAACGTACGCCATCGTTTCGCTGCTGTTCTGGTTCGTGGGGCTGATCCCAGACCTTGCGACGCTGCGCGATCGTGCCAAGAATCGCGCCGCGCAAACGATCTACGGCATCCTGGCGATGGGCTGGCGCGGCTCGGCGGTCCACTGGCACCGTTATGAGACGGCTTCGCTGCTGTTGGCAGGCCTCGCGACGCCGCTGGTCGTTTCTGTGCACACGGTGGTGAGCTTCGACTTCGCGGTGGCGCAGGTTCCCGGCTGGCACAGCACGATTTTCCCGCCTTACTTTGTGGCCGGAGCGATTTATTCCGGCTTCGCGATGGTGATGACGCTAGCGATTCCGATTCGCAAGTTCTACAACCTCGAAGATTTCATCACCATGCGGCATCTGGGGAATATGGCCAAGGTGATGCTGGCGACGGGGCTGATCGTGGCCTACGGCTACATGATGGAAACTTTCATGGCCTTCTACAGCGGCAATCCATTCGACAAATTCAGTATTGTGAACCGCATGACGGGGCCCTACGCATTTTTTTACTGGATGCTGATCGTCTGCAATATCGCGATTCCACAGTTGCTGTGGTCGTCGCGGGTGCGGTCGAGCGTGCCGATGCTGTTCATCATTTCGCTGATCGTAAATGTGGGCATGTGGCTGGAGCGGTTTGTGATCGTGGTGATCAGCCTGCATCGCGACTTTTTGCCCTCCTCGTGGGGCATGTATTACCCGACGAGGTGGGACTGGGCCACGTACGTTGGCACGATTGGATTGTTCCTGACACTGCTGTTCCTCTTCCTCCGCTTCCTGCCGATGATTTCGATCTATGAAATGCGGACGCTAGTGGAAGAGACGCAGGAAGAAAATCGGAACAAGTAGGGAGAGCGTTTCAGAATTTCCATGGCGCAAATATTTCATCACAGCACGAACCTGATCTCGCGGCTGAGCATTTACGGCAGCGTGTTCATACTTGGCCTGCTGGGCTACGCGCTGTACGAAATCGGGTTGTCGCCCTACTACACGAATGTGAATGTGGCGCGGGAGCAGCCCGTCCCGTTCAGCCACAAGCATCATGTGGGTGAACTGGGGCTCGACTGCCGCTATTGCCACGCATCGGTGGAGAATTCTTCGTTTGCGGGCATCCCGCCGACGCAGACATGCATGACATGCCACTCGCAAATCTGGACGTACGCCGCGATGCTCGAGCCGGTGCGCGCGAGTTATCGCGAAGATAAATCCATCTCCTGGACGCGGGTCAACGCGCTGCCGGATTTCGTTTATTTCGATCACAGCATTCACGTCAACAAAGGCGTCGGATGCACCACCTGCCACGGGGCGGTGGCGGAAATGCCGCTCACCTGGCGCGCGCAGACGCTCTATATGTCGTGGTGCCTCGATTGCCATCGCGCGCCGGAAAAATATGTCCGGCCGAGGTCCGAGGTGTTCAACCCGTTTTACGAGGCCCCCGCAAAACAGATTGAACTCGGGCTGAAGCTCGTGAAGGAATACAAGATTCAGAGATTGACAAATTGTACGACGTGCCACCGATGAAAGCGATGCTCACAGACCGATGAGCGCCAACACCAACGCGAAAATGCCGAACTCGATCGACCTCGAAACCCTGCGCGCGAAGCTCGCCGAAGGCAACGGCAAGCGATTTTGGCAGAGCCTCGAGGAATTGTCGGAGACGAAGGAATACCGCGAATTCCTCGAAAATGAATTCCCGGCGAATGCCGAGACGCATGCGGACGGAATCAACCGGCGGGAAATGCTGAAACTTGCGGCGGCTTCGGCGGCCCTGGCAGGTTTGAGCGCTTGCACGAAGTTGCCGACAGAGAAAATCGTTCCCTACGTGAAGCCGCCAGAGGAAATCATTCCAGGAAAGCCGCTGTTCTACGCGACTTCAATGCCGCTCGCGGGTGTCGCGACGGGCCTGCTGGTGGAAAGCCACATGGGGCGGCCGACGAAAGTCGAAGGAAATCCCGAGCACCCGGGCAGCCTGGGCGGGACGGACGTCTTCGCGCAGGCTTCCGTGCTGACGCTCTACGATCCGGACCGCTCGACGACGGTGATGTTGGAGGGGCGTATCAGCAGTTGGGGCGCCTTCGTGACGGCGATGGGAAATGCGCGGGTGCAACTTGCCCCAAAGGGCACGGGGCTGCGGATTCTGACGGAGACGGTGACCTCGCCGACGCTCGCGGCGCAGATACGCGGGCTTCTCGCGCAATTCCCGGAAGCGAAGTGGCATCAGTACGAGCCCTGCGGGCGCGACAATGAGCGCGAAGGCGCGCGGCTGGCTTTCGGGCGGCCGGTGAACACGGTCTGTCGCTTCGACAAGGCGGATGTCGTCGTCTCGCTCGACTCCGATTTCCTTTCTTCCGGGCCGGGCCACGTGCGGTATGCGCGCGACTTTTCTTCCCGGCGCGCGATGCAGGGGCCAGCATCGCAATTGAACCGGCTGTATGTTGTGGAAAGCATGCCCACGAATACGGGAGCGATGGCGGACCACCGGTTCCCCATGCGCGCCGACGACGTCAAGTTTTCTGCGCATTTCCTCGCCGCAGCGCTCAAGGTCCCAGGGCTCATTGCCGAGCCAAACAGAGAGCCCTGGATGGCCATCGCGAGAGATCTCGAGCGGCATCGCGGTGTATCCCTGGTGATTGCAGGTGAGGAGCAACCGCCCTTGGTGCATGCGCTGGCCCATGCCATGAATGAGGTGCTCGGTAATGTGGGCCAGACTGTTTATTACACCGAGCCGCTGGAATCAGACCCGGTGAATGGGATCGAGTCGCTGCGCGAGCTCGTGAGCGATTTGAATGCGGGGAAAGTGGAAGCGCTCGTCATCCTCGGTGGCAATCCTGTCTATGACGCGCCAGCGGATTTTGAATTAGGGCCGGCGCTGCTGAACGCAAAGCTCCGTGTTCATTCCGGGCTTTACTACGACGAGACAGGCGAGCTTTGCCACTGGCATGTGAACGCATCGCACTTCCTGGAGGCATGGGGCGACGCGCGCGCGTACGACGGCACGATCGGGATCATCCAGCCGTTGATTGCACCGATTTACAATGGCCACTCGGTGCATGAAATCGTGGCGGTGCTTGCGGGGCAGGTCACCAAGTCCGGGCACGATTTAGTGCGTGACTTTTGGAAGACCCAGCGGCCGGAGAAGGACAAAGCTTTCGAGGCTTTCTGGGAGACTTCGCTGCACGACGGGTTGATGGCGGGGACGGCGCTGCCCGCGATTTCTGTTCCGCTGCAACCTGATTTTGCGAAGGGAGAGCCGCGGGTCGAAATCAGAGACAATCCGAAGCAGCTTGAGATCGTTTATCGCCCCGACCCTGCAGTCTTCGACGGCCGGTTCGCAAACAATGGCTGGCTGCAGGAACTGCCAAAGCCGATCACAAAGCTGACCTGGGACAATGCCGCGATGATGAGCGCGGCGACGGCGCAAAAACTCGGCGTCATGACCGGTGGCTACGTGAAGCTTCAGCTCGGAAACCGTGAGACGAAAGCGGGCGTGATGATTGTCCCCGGGCACGCGGACGATTCCGTGACGTTGCACCTGGGCTATGGGCGGCGACGCGCGGGAAATGTGGGCACCGGGCCCGGGTTCAACGCGAATATCATCCGCACTTCCGCGGCACCGTGGATTGCAACCGGGCTGCACGTGGAAAAAACAGGCGACAAGTATTACTTCGCCGTGACGCAACACCAGTATGCAATCGACCTGCAAGGCCATCCCGCGGAACAGGAAAGTGTAGAGGCATTTCGCCGCGACCTGGTGCGCGTGGCAACGCTCGAAGAATTCCGCAAGGATCCCAATTTCGCAAGGCTGCCCGAGGAAGAGGCCACGAAGGGCCTGACGATTTATCCCGGGTTCAAATACGAAGGCTACTCCTGGGGCATGGCGATTGATTTGAACCGCTGTGTTGGCTGCAACGCCTGCGTGATTGCCTGCCAATCGGAAAACAACATTCCGGTGGTGGGCAAGGAACAAGTGATGCACGGGCGCGCGATGCATTGGATTCGCGTGGACACGTATTTCCGTGGCGGCCTGGAAAATCCTGAGATGTATTACGAGCCGGTGCTCTGCATGCATTGCGAGAACGCGCCGTGCGAGGTGGTCTGCCCAGTGGGCGCGACGACGCACAGCCCTGAGGGGCTGAACGAGATGACTTACAACCGCTGCGTCGGCACGCGGTACTGCTCGAACAACTGTCCATACAAGGTGCGGCGATTCAATTTCCTGCTTTTCTCGGACTGGAAGACGCCCAGCCTCTACGGGCTGCGGAATCCAAACGTGACGGTGCGCAGCCGCGGCGTGATGGAGAAGTGCACCTACTGTGTGCAGCGGATCAACGCCGCGAAAATCCGGTCGGAGGAAGAGAACCGTGTGGTGCACGACGGCGAAATCGTCACCGCTTGCCAGAGCGCGTGCCCCGCGGAAGCGATCGTCTTCGGCAACATCAACGATCCGAACAGCCGCGTGGCAAAGTTGAAGGCGCAATCGCGGAATTACAGCCTGCTCGACGATTTGAATACGCGGCCGCGAACAACGTATCTGGCGCGCGTGCGGAACCCCAATCCGGAGATTCACGAGTAACAATATGAAGCGCAAACCGATTTACGGACTGCTGGCGGAGTTCGAAACGCCCGAGCAATTGCTGGAGGCCGCGCGGCGGACCCGCGACGCCGGTTACAAGAGCATTGACGCGTTCACGCCCCTTCCCATCGAAGGGCTCTCGGAAGCGGTGGGGTTCGGGCACACGAACCTTCCGGCAGTGGTCTTCGCAGGCGGGCTGATCGGCTGCCTGGCGGGATTCTTCATGCAGTACTACGCGAATGTGATCAGCTATCCACTGAACATTGGCGGAAAGCCGCACAACAGTTGGCCGGCGTTCATTCCCATCACATTCGAGTTGACGGTGCTGGGCGCGGCGCTTTCGGCCGTGTTCGGCATGCTGGCGATGAACGGATTGCCGACGCCCTATCATCCGGTTTTCAACGTGGCGCGTTTCGCCCTGGCGTCGAAAGACCGGTTCTTCCTATGCGTGAAAGCGCGCGACAAGAAGTTTGAACTGGCGCAGACCAAAGCGTTTCTCGAAGGCCTGCATTCGCACGGAGTGTTTGAGATTGAAGCCTGAGATCGAGCTCGACGACAGACGGAGAGTTGTGCGCAGCGGCGCTCTGGCGCGGGTGTTTGGGCTCGCCTGGCTCAGTGCGATCGGGATGCTGCTGGGGGGCTGCCGACTCGACATGCACGTTCAGCCAAAGTATTTGCCCTACGAACCGACCAATTTTTTCGGCGACGGACGCTCGGAGCGCCCACCTGTTTTCGGAACGGTCGCGCGCGGCCATCTTCGCATCGACGAACTGTTATACACGGGGCGAGAGAACGGCGCATTCGTGGACAAATTTCCGTTCCCCATCACGCGCGCCGATCTGGAGCGCGGGCGGGAGCGCTACAACATCTACTGTACGCCCTGCCATGATTACACCGGAGGCGGCCACGGCATGATCGTGCAGCGCGGCTTTCCACCTCCGCCGACGTTTCACATCGACCGGCTGCGCAATGCGCCCGCGGGGCATTTCTTCGATGTGATGACGAACGGGCATGGCTCGATGCACAGCTACGCTGCGCGCGTGGAACCGGGAGACCGCTGGCGGATTGCGGCCTATGTTCGCGCCTTGCAATTGAGCCAACACGCAACGATTCAAGATGCTCCCGGAGCGATGCGACGGAAATTGGTGGAAGAGAATCCTGCGGTGCAAGTGCGATGAAGGAAGCCAGCACAGTACGGGCGCAACTCGACCGCGTGCAGCGGATTGCGCTCACGTCCGGCGCGATCGGCCTGGTTCTCTGCGGCGTGTTTGGGATACAGAACCGCACGCAGTTTTTCCGCTCGTATTTGTTTGCGTACGTGTTCTGGCTGACGATCCCCATCGGTTGCATGGCCATACTCATGCTGCATCACCTTACGGGCGGCTGGTGGGGTTACCCGATCCGGCGGCTTCTGGAAGCCGGGACGCGCACGTTCGTCTGGATGGCGGCGCTTTTCGTGCCGGTACTGCTCGGCATGCCGCATCTCTACAAATGGGCGCAGCCCGCAGAAGTTGCAGCCGACCCGATGCTGCAGTACAAGCGGCCCTATCTGAATCCGCAATTTTTCACCTTGAGGGTGCTGATCTATTTTGCCATCTGGATCGGACTTGCTCGGCTCCTGAACAAATGGTCGAGCGAGCAGGATCGCACCGCCGACCCGGGCCTGGCTACGCGCCTGGAAGCCCTGAGCGGACCCGGATTGATTTTGTGGGGGCTTGCGGCGACCTATTCCTCGATTGATTGGGTGATGTCGCTCGAGGCGCATTGGTTTTCGACGATCTACGGAATGATCGTGATGGTCGTGGCGGCGCTCACGGCCATGTCGTTCGTGGTTTTCGTGCTGCGAAAACTTTCGGAACAGGAGCCGATTTCGCACGCGGTCACGGCTTCGCAATTCAACGATCTGGGCAACCTGATGCTCGCATTCGTGATGCTCTGGGCCTATCTCTCGTTTTCGCAATTTCTGATCATCTGGGCGGGAAACATAAAAGACGAAATTCCCTGGTACATGTCGCGCGCATTCGGCGGATGGGGCGCCATAGCGGCTATCCTGATCGTGCTCCATTTCGCGCTGCCATTCCTGCTGCTGCTGCAACGCGGCGTGAAGCGGCGTCTGCGGATGCTGTCCTTTGTGGCCGGGATGCTGATGGTGCTGAGCCTGGTTGATGTTTACTGGCTGGTGGCTCCGGCCTACCAGACGTCCGGGCCACGCCCGTCTCCGCTGGACATATTTGCCGTCGTGGGAATCGGCGGCATGTGGCTCGCTGCGTTTTTCTCGCAACTGAAGAAGTGGCCGTTGCTCCCGCAGCATGACCCACGGTTTGAAGGAGCACTCGAACATGAGCACGGAGACTAAGCTCCGCGCGCCAAAGGATGGGCACCGGGAGGGCTACGAGCGCAGTGATGCGGATGTGCGCAGTTTGCTGAAGTTTGGCCTCTCGCTGCTGGTGATCCTGGTTGCAATCCTGGTTTCGATGAAGTGGATGTTTTTTCATTTTGCGAAGTCACAGCAGCTCGGTCCGCCTGCTTCGCCGTTTGAAAACGCGCGCGTGCTGCCGCCTGCGCCGTGGCTCCAGGTGCAGCCTCGCATCGACCTGCAAGACTATTGCGTAGACCAATTGGAACAATTGAACACTTACGGCTGGGTGGATCCGCACAACGAAGTGGTGCGAATCCCGGTGGATCGCGCGATGGATCTGCTCGTCGAGCGCAGCTTGCCCGCGCGGCCTGCCGCCACGGCAGCGGAGGCTGCGGGCACGGTGAGCGTGCCTCAGGCGAACGATTTGCAAGGATTGTGCGGCTACCTGGTGAAACCGCCAGCGCTGAAAGAAAAAAAGTAGACGCCGCGCCTGCGGAGCAGCTTTGGATGGGAATCAGGAGAGAGAAATCGGTGAGTCAAAGGCTGAACGCGGCAGCAGTCCTCTTGGCGGGCGGATTCCTTTCGTTCGCGCTGCTCGCGTATCCGGCTGCCTGCGCGGCACAGCTAACCGGGCCAGTGCAGAATATCGGCGTGCGTCCCGAACTTTTGAAGGATGTCGGCATCGATCAGAAATTGAATGATTCGATTCCGCTCGGCCTGACATTTCGTGATGAAAATGGCCGCGCTGTCAAGCTATCGGAATTTTTCGGGCAGAAGCCCGTGGTTCTCGCGCTGGTCTATTACGACTGCCCGATGCTGTGCACGCAGGTGCTGAATGGGCTCGACCGCAGCCTCAAAGATGTGCCCATGGATATCGGCAAAGATTTCAACGTGGTAACGGTGAGCATCGATCCGAGCGAGACACCGAGGCTGGCTTCCTCGAAGCGCGATCTGTACACCGGAATTTACGGTAGACCTGGCGCGGCCCAGGGATGGCATTTCCTGACCGGTGAAGAATCGCAAATCCGCCAACTCGCCAACGCCGTTGGATTCCGGTATGCATACGACGCGGATTCCAAGCAATTCGCGCACGCGAGCGCGGTGATGGTGCTGACGCCGGGAGGAAGAATCTCGCGCTACTTCTACGGCATCCAGTACCCCACCCGCGACATGCGCCTGGGGCTGGTGGAAGCTTCCGAAGGAAAGATCGGCTCAGTAGTGGATCAGGTGCTGCTGTTCTGCTACCACTACGACCCGGTGACGGGCAAATATGGGCTGTTGATTTCGCGCGTGATCAAGGCCGGGGGACTTCTGACCGTGCTGGCGATCGGGATCCTGGTCCTGGTGCTCTCGCGCAGCGAGCACTACGAATTGCCGGAGCGCAAGGCATAGAACAGCTTCATCGTGGGAGCAGCATGCGCGAAATGATTTTTGCGGAAGGAACATGACAGGGTTCATTCAATCCGGGTTCAATTTGCTCGCGTTCGTTCATGAAGGGATACCGATCCGGCCGACGGCTGCTTCATCCATCGCCGAGGGCGTGGACCGGCTGCACTTTTTCCTGACGGGGCTTACGCTGTTTTTCACGGCGCTGATCTTCAGCATCATTTTCTATTTCATGGTGAAGTACCGCCGCCGCTCCGAGGACGAGCGGCCGGCCGAGACACAGGAGCATCTGGCGCTCGAGCTCACCTGGACACTGGTTCCCACACTGCTCACGGTTGTCATTTTCGTCTGGTCATCGAGCCTTTACTTCCGGAACTCGCGCCCGCCATCCGCCGCGATGGAAATCTTCGTGGTGGGCAAGCAGTGGATGTGGCACCTGCAGCACCCGGAGGGCCCGCGCGAAATCAACGAGTTGCACGTGCCCGTGGACGTGCCCGTGAAACTGACCATGACTTCTGAAGATGTAATTCACGATTTCTATGTTCCCGCGTTTCGAGTGAAGAAGGACGTGGTCCCCGGGCGGTACACGTCTCTCTGGTTTCAAGCAACGAAGATCGGCACCTATCACCTCTTTTGCGCGCAATATTGCGGGACGGACCACGCCGAAATGATCGGCTGGGTGTACGTGATGACGCCTGCGGACTATGCCGCGTGGCTTGCCGGCGGCGCCAGGAACGAAACCATGACGCAGGCGGGCGAGCGGCTGTTCAACCAGCTTGGCTGCGTCACTTGCCATGTCGCGGACGGCACGGGCCGCGGCCCTGCTCTCGTAGGGCTCTACGGCAAACAGGAAACACTTCGCAGCGGCGAAATACGTGTGGTGGATGAAGCACTCATCCGTCAGGCCATCGTGAACCCGAACTCAATTCTCCTGCCCAACTATCCGCCGGTGATGCCCACTTTCCAGGGCCAGATCAACGAGGAGCAGGTGTTGCAGCTGATCGCATATGTGAAGTCGGTCGGGCCGGAAGAAAGGAAGACAAACGCGAAATGAGTACAGCGGTTACAGATATGCAACCTGGCGCGCCGCCTGAATCTTCGCGTGTCCACTATTTGAACGCGAATTACGGGATCAAATCGTGGCTGCTGACTACCGACCACAAGCGCATTGCGCTGCTCTACCTGGGTTCCATCACGCTGATGTTTTTCGTGGGCGGCGCGTTCGCCGTTCTCATGCGCCTGCATCTGATCGAGCCGCAGGGTGCGCTGGTCGAACCCGACACCTATAACAAGCTGTTCACCATGCACGGCGTCATGATGATTTTTTTCTTCCTGATCCCCTCGATTCCCGCCACACTCGGCAACTTCCTGGTCCCCATGATGATCGGGGCGCGAGATCTGGCCTTCCCAAGATTGAATCTGCTGAGCTGGTACGTCTACATCGTCGGCGCAATCTTCACGCTCTATGCTGCCATCTCCGGCGGCCTGGATACCGGCTGGACATTCTACACGCCTTACAGCAGCAGCTTTTCTCACACGCAGGTGGTGCCGGTGGCGCTCGGCGTCTTCATCACCGGGTTTTCATCGATCCTGACGGGGCTGAATTTCGTCGTCACCATCCACAAAATGCGCGCGCCGGGCCTGACGTGGTTTCGCCTGCCGCTGTTTATCTGGGCGATGTATGCCACCAGCATCATTTTCATTCTGGGCACGCCCGTGATCGCAATCACGATTTTTCTGCTGGGCCTGGAGCGGCTGCTGCACATCGGAATTTTCGACCCGGCCATCGGCGGCGATCCGATCCTGTTCCAGCATTTATTCTGGTTCTATTCGCACCCGGCCGTGTACATCATGATTCTGCCGGGCATGGGCGTGATGAGCGAGGTGGTCACCTGCTTTTCACGCAAGAAGATATTCGGCTACAGCTTCGTGGCGTTCTCGAGCATGGCGATTGCCGTGATCAGCTTCCTGGTTTGGGGTCATCACATGTTCGTCACCGGCCAATCCATTTACGCCGGGCTGATTTTTTCGGTCCTGAGTTTTCTGGTGGCGATCCCTTCGGCGATCAAGGTGTTCAACTGGACGGCGACGCTCTACAAAGGTTCGATCTCCTATCAGGCACCGATGCTTTATGCCATGGGGTTCATCGGCCTGTTCACCATGGGCGGGTTGACGGGATTGTTCCTCGCCTCGCTCGCGACCGATGTCCATCTGAATGGCACGTACTTCATCGTCGCGCATTTTCACTACATCATGGTCGGCGGCGCTGTGATGGCCTACCTCGGGGGAATCCACTTCTGGTGGCCGAAGATTACCGGACGAATGTATCCGGACGGCTGGGCGCGATTCGCAGCGCTGGTGATCTTCGTCGGCTTCAACCTTACATTTTTCCCGCAGTTCATGCTGGGCTACCTGGGAATGCCGCGGCGCTACGCCGTGTATCCAGCGGAGTTTCAGGTGCTCAACGTGGTGTCGTCTGCCGGGGCCTCAATTCTCGGCATCGGCTATCTGATCCCGCTCATCTATTTTATCTGGTCGATGCGCTACGGCCCCGTCGCAGGGCCGAATCCCTGGGGCGCTAAGGGGTTGGAGTGGGAGACGCCTTCGCCGCCGCCGACTGAGAATTTCGACGAAATTCCGGTCGTCACCGAAGAAGCATACGACTACGCAAATCCGCATACGGGGGTGGCACGTGGCTGACGCGGCTGTTCACAACGCCCATCCTCCGGGTTTCGCGCACCAGTTTGAGGACATGGAGCAGCAACGCGAGGCCGGCACCCTCGGTATGTGGGTATTCCTGGTGACGGAAATCATGTTTTTCGGGGGGCTGTTCGCCTGCTACGCGGTGTATCGCGCACTGCACCTGCAGGCGTTTGAACTGGGCAGCCGCCTGCTGGATGTCCGCTTTGGCGCGGCGAACACGGCAGTGCTGATCGCCAGCAGCTTGACCATGGCGCTCGCCATCCACTCGGCGCAAACGGGCAAACGCAAGTCTGTGGTGATGTTCTACCTGGCCTTGACGATGATCCTGGGCGCGGCTTTCCTTGGAATCAAATTCACGTTTGAATGGCGCCATGATTTCTTGGAGCATCTTGTGCCCGGATTCGGCTTTGAGGTCCGGCCGGAATGGGGCGCCGTTGGCCATCATGTCCCTATGTTTTTCTGTTTCTACTTTTTCATGACCGGGCTGCACGCCCTGCACATGATCATTGGGATCGGCATTCTGACCGTGCTCACGATCATGGCTTCACGCGGCCGCTTCAACGAGCAGTATTACGCGCCGCTCGAAGTCACCGGGCTCTACTGGCATTTCGTGGACATCGTGTGGATCTTCCTCTTCCCGCTGCTGTACCTGATCGGAGGACACTACGCGATGGGAGGTGGACACTGATGCCGGGGCACGTCGTTCCCGTGCGAGTTTACGTTGGCGTTTTTCTGGCGCTCCTTGCCCTGACGGGGCTTACAACCTGGGTCGCCTACTTTGATCTCGGCGCGATGAACACAGTCGCGGCACTGGCCATCGCCGTCACGAAAATGCTTCTGGTTATCCTTTTCTTCATGCACGTGAAGTACAGTTCCGGCCTGACGCGGGTGATTATCCTCGCGGGCTTTTTCTGGTTTGCGATCCTTGTGGCGCTCACGCTCTCCGATGAACTCACGCGCCACTGGACGCCTTCACCCGCCCCCTGGGGTCTTCTCCTCCCCTTGATTCGCGGCTTGTTCTAGCGCTGCGTAGGTTGCGAGCGCGAAGATCACAAACAGTGCGAACGCTGCTGTGATCGTCAGTGAGATCAGGAAAAGCGTTTCGGCGACCCGCGCGAGTTTGTGGCGGTACGCTTCGATCCGGAGACTAGCGGGTGACAGCGCGGAAGGCGAGGACGGCATTTAAGC
>JBGPZR010000267.1:0-4019 GCA_041493845.1 Terriglobia bacterium
CGCCCGGCTGCCACTTCGGTCCGGTGCCGTGGCCGCGAAGGCCCGGCAGCTCATTCCAGTTCTGGCCGCCGTCGACGGTCTTGAACAACGCCGCGTCCTCAATGCCTGCGTACACGACGTCCGGATTGTCGAGTGACGGTTCGAGGTGCCAGACGCGCTTGAACTCCCAGGGATGCTGTGTGCCGTCGTACCACTGGTGGGTGGTGAGGGGCTTGCCACTGGCAGGTGAAGTGTCATAGACGAATTTGTTGCTCTGCCCTGCAGGCGGGGCGCCCGGCGTCGGCATCACCTCCCCGCCGGGAGTTTCCCAAGTCTTGCCGCCGTCGCTCGAGCGCTGGATCACTTGTCCGAACCAGCCGCTCGACTGCGACGCGTATATCCGATTCGGGTCAGCAGGCGAGCCCTTGACGTGATAGATCTCCCAGCCCGCAAAATGCGGGCCGCTGACATCCCATTGTTCGCGCTTGCCGTCCGACGTCAGGATGAACGCGCCCTTCCGTGTCCCCACCAGCACCCTTACCTTGCTCATCTGTCCCTCCCGATTAATTTTCCGGAGATGCTCGCCGTCGAACATCGAGTGTGCAGCGACATTATTTTCCCATACTTGCGGCGCGCAGGGGAACCCAGGCAATTCTGGACGAGTGGTCGCCAACTTCGAAATTATCTCGAAAAGGCAACCGCCTAGTGCTCGATTCAAGCGGTACCCGGGCACGGACCCCTTCCCGTGAAATGGTGGGGCTTAGCCCATGAGATTCGGGTAACGGCACCGCATGGCAATTAGAAGTTAGATTCCACGCAGCGTGTGTAGGAGGTCAGTCCTGCAGGTTCTGACGAACTCGAGTTGGCAGCTCATCCGCCGGCGGCAAATCCCCCGGATGCGCCCCGCGATGCAGCCACAAAATCTTGCCGCCTTTTGCAACCAGCGCCGCTCCCGGCAACAGAAAAATGTCGCAGTGCGGCATGAACGATTTCTTGATGCTCACGGAAAACCCCGCAGCCCGATTCTCTTTCCGCCGCGCTTTTAATTCATCGGACGCAAACACCATCGCCCCTAGCGTCGTCCGGTCCAGTCCCAGTTTCGCGTAGCTTTCCTTCTCCGGATCCGGAATGCATTTCTCCGCCATCCCGTACTGCCCGCAGACCTCCGCCGCCTCTGCCGCCGTCCCCTGCACAATGCATCCCAGCCGCACATTCAGCTTCTCGAGTTCCGGCAGCCTCTCACGCAACTGCGTGAGCGATTCCATGCAGAACGGTCACCCGAAATGCCGCAGCCACACAATCAACGCCGGCCCTTCGCCCCATAATTCAGAAAGCCGCCGCTCGTTCCCCGCGCCATCCCGGTACACACATTCCGGCACCGCATCACCCACCGCTGGATTTGCCATCGCCTTCACGCTCATGTTCACTCAACCTCGCTCCAGTCTGACTCATTCCTGCGATTACTTTGTACCGCTGGCTTCCAGCCGGCTCTTTCTCTTGCCCTTGTGGCACGGCCAATCCTGGCTGTGCTCTTCCGAGGCACACCCGCACCATAGATAACCAACAAAAATCGGATTGGAGATCATGGCCCCGCCACAATAAACGCATCCACGCGCAATCCCACCGGCAATTCCCGCGCGTCATCCATCTCCACCAGCGTCTCAAGAATCTTCGTGTCCACGCGCTCGCTCGGTTCATCGGTGCGAATATTCTTCCGCCCCAGTTCCCCGCCGATCCTCACCACGTGCCCCCAGAATTTCTGTGTCCCGAAGGCATCCGCCGTCACGTAGGCGCGATCGCCCACGCGCACCTTGGCCACGTCCGTCTCATCCACGTCCACGCGCACCCGCAGCGTCTCGCGATTCCCGAGCGAAAACACCGGGTCCGGCCCATTCGCGGAATTTGTCACGCTTTCGCCGGCGCGATGGTAACGCCGCAGCACCACGCCATCAATCGGCGAGCGCACAAACGTTTTTTCATACCGCGCTCGCGCTCCGTCGAGCTGCGCTCGCGCCAACCCCAGATCCGCCGTCGCGCGCGACACATCCTCCTCGCGCGTCTCCTCATCCACAAATTTGAAGTGCTGCGCCGCCGCGTCGTATTGCGCCTTTGCCACTTTGTACTCGCGCTCGTAATGATCCGCGTCTTCCCGCGCCGTCACGCCCTTTTGGTAAAGTTTCTGGTGCCGCTCCATGTCCGCGCGCGCGTTCTCGAGCACCGCCTCGGCTTGCTTCACGCTGGCTTCCGCTTCGCGCCGCTGTTCGTTCCGCGCGCCGTTGACGGTCTTCCGCAAATCCGCTTCCTTCGAAGCCACTTGCGCCGTGTACGATTCCACGTCCGCGCGGTAATCGTCATTCACCAGAACCGCAAGAAGCTGCCCCTTGCGCACTTGGTCGCCCTCTTCCACCAGCACTTGCTTCAGCTTCCCGTTCAGCTCCGAGCTCAGGCGGATATCTTCCGTCACCGGTTCCACGCGCCCCGGCGCCGCCACCAGATTCGAATTCACATTAGCGGAATCAACTGTCGCTTTCGACGCCGCTGCCGACCGCGTAGCCTTTTCGTGCGCCACAAGTGCCAACGCAGTACCGCCTGCCGCCATGATTCCCACCACAATGATGCTGACTCTCTTCTTCATAAGGCCCCTCTCTGGGTATAAATCAAATCGAATTCCTCGCCGGCTGATCCGTCAGTGTGACCGGCGTCATAAAGCCCGCTGTCTCTTGCGTCGGGTTGTGCGTTGAAGATGGATGCGCCACGATCCGGCCGTCTTCAATGTGCGCGATGCGGTCCGCAAATTCGAGAATGCGATTGTCGTGCGTCACCAGGACCACGGCCCGCCCGCGCTCATGCGCCAGCTCCCGCAGCAACTCCATCACTGTGCGACCGGTCGTCGAATCAAGCGCCGCGGTTGGTTCATCCGCGAGTATGATTTCCGGCTCGCCGGCCAGCGCCCGCGCAATCGCCACGCGCTGCTTCTGTCCGCCGCTCAGATCCGCGGGAAATGAATTAACTTTGTCCGCCAGACCCACCTGTGCGAGCAGATCCTGCGCGCGGCGGCGCGCTTCACTCGCGCGCACGCCCTTCAAATCCAGCGCCAGTCCCACGTTTTCCGCTGCTGTCAGCGCCGGAAATAAATTGAAGCCCTGAAAAATAAATCCGATGTGTTCCAGCCGCAATCGCGGCAGCTCGCGCTCGGTCAAGTTCGTCACGTCGCGGCCCTGCACTTCCACCAGCCCCGAAGTCGCGCGCAGGATGCAACCCATCACCGAAAGCAGCGTCGTCTTCCCACTCCCCGACGGCCCCATCAGCATCACCATCTCGCCGCTGCGCACATCGAAATCAACTCCATTCAACGCCTGCACCACCGCAGCACCCTCAGCGTACGATTTCCTTACGTCGCGCACTCGAATCGCTGCTTTCACGTTGGCTCCCATTTCCCAGTTTCCCTTTTCTATTTTCCCGAGCGTCCTTCTCATCCCTTGAACACCATCGCCGGGTCCAGCTTCGTCAATTTGTTTATGGAAACAAATGCCGCCACGATGCACATGGCCACCGCCAGAAAAAACATCGCCACTCCAAACGACAGCGGCAGCAGAATCGCCGCTCCTCCCTTGCTCGAGAGATGCACCACGAATTGGCTCACGATCATCGCCAGCACGTATCCAACCGTCGCGCTGATCACCGCCTGCTCGATAATCACCCGGTACAAATACCCGTTCGAAGCGCCCATCGCTTTTAGCGTGCCGTACTCCTTCAGATGATCCATGGTCGTCGCATAAATCGTCTGCGCCACCACCACTACGCCCACAATCAATCCCATCGCCGCTGCGATCAGCACGGCGAGGCCGGCGCCGGTGGTAAACATCCAGTAGAAACGCGTCGAACGGCTGAATTCGCTGGTGGTGTAAACGTCCACATCGCGAACACGCGGCTCGAGGCGCCGCTTCAGCTCCGCGGGAGTTACGCCCGGCTCGGCGCTGACCAGAATGTATGTGGTCTGGTCCTGATTCATCCGACCGCTCGGATAGTTCAGCGCGTTC
>JBGPZR010000029.1:0-11566 GCA_041493845.1 Terriglobia bacterium
CCTTCTCTCACACGGTGAACCACGAAACCTTCCTTTCACGCGAGAAGACCTCTATTTACGGTCAGATATCTGCAGTCGGCGGGTGGCCTAGCTTTTCGCATCCGAATTTCCCGCAATTGACCCCATCCCGATGACGATTGGGTGAATCGCCGAGTCGGCGCGTGGGCAATGGACCTTAATCGCCGGCGAGGGCGGCGGAGGAAGTGCGTTCCTGCGCCACGGAGTCGGCGAGGACGCGGCGGATGGGCGCGAGCATGGACGCTGGGACGGGGCGCTCGCGGGGGACGCCGAGTTCGGCGACTTTGCGCGGGTATTCGCGGCGGCGGTCGAGCCAGAGACCGAACTCCTGCAGGAGGTCGCCGGCCATGTTGGGATCGTCGGTGCGCTCGACGCCCCAGAAGCGGAGGCGCTCCTCGTTTTTCTGGAGGTGCTGGAGCGATTCTTCGAGCTTCTTCATGGCGCCGTTGAACGAGGAGGCCAGGAAATAGACAGGAAGAGTCCAGGCGCTGCGGCCGAAGAGGGCGCGGACGCGGACGTTGTACTTCCCGTTCTGGGTCTTCTCGATGGCGCAAACGTATTCGTTTGCAGACGACGTAGTTTTAATCGGCACGGTACTCCTCAATTTTCCGTTCACTGCCATGATGCCTGAAGCCGCTGGATGAGCTTGGCGGCTACCGCGGCTCCCCACCGGGGGGAGAAATTCAATCCTGCGCGCCTTGGACCTTTTTGTCGGCATAGGAATGCTCCTGGGATGCAGATTCACATCGGCCAAGTACTCGTCAGGCTGGAAGGTGCCTGTCATCAGGTCAGACCCCGCTGGCTTCGGGGCAGGCTCTGCGGATGGGAATATTCTAGCTAAGAGAGGGTTATTAGGGCAAGAGGGAGCGCGAAATAAAATAAAGCGTGTGTTTACTTATACTTAAAAGCTAGCTGGAGCGGGTGAGGCGCTTCATGGCGTCGGCGTTTATCACCAATTTGCCTTCTGTCTTCAGGCGGTCCTCAAGGGCGGTGCGGAAGGCTTCGAAGGCGGCCGACTGCTTGGTTTGGAGCAGTTGCTGGCGGATCTGGTCGAGCTGCGCGGCGAATTCTGACGGGTTCACGGGCTGATGGCCGACAACGCGATAGACCAGCCAGTTTCCGCCGGCTTGCGCGGCCGGACTCACTTGCCCGACGGGCATGCCAAAGGCGGTTTCGACCTGACGGCCGGAGCCGAGGTCGGGGATGTTCCCGGTGCGGGAGAAGGCTTCGGAAGTTTTTACTTCGAGGCCGAGGGACTTGGCGGCTTTGTCGAATGGCGTGCCGGCTTGCGCGCTCTTCGAGAGCTCGCTGGCCTTGGTGCGGGCGAGTTCGGCGGACTGATCCTGCTGATAATCGGCGAGGACGAGGCCGCGGACTTCGGCGAGCGTGCCTTGATGCGCGGGCTGAATGTCTTTCACGGTGAGGATCGCGAAGCCCTGAGGAACCTGTAGCGGCGAGCTGAGCTCACCGGCGCGGAGCTGAAACAGCGTCTGGTGCAAATCAGGCGTGCTGCCCAGCTCGCCGATGGGATCGGTGGCAGAGGCCGGTGGCGCTTCGCCCAGCGCGAGATTGAATTTCTTGGCGAGCTCTTCGAGCGGCTGGCGATTCGACTGGCGGACGGCGGCGGCCATCTGGTTCGAGATGTCGTTCGCATCCTGGCGGACTTTTTCGTCGAGGAGGATGGGAAGGATGGACTCGCGAACTTCTTCGAAGCTCTTGGTGTGGGCCGTCTCGCGGTCAATCACTTTGATGATGTGAAAACCGTATTGCGTCTTGACCAGGTCGGAGATGGAGCCTTTCGGCAGGCTGAAGGCGGCCTGCTGAAATTCGGGGACGGTCTGGCCTTCGATGATCCAGCCGAGATCGCCGCCCTTGGGTTTGGTGGCGTCGTCTTCTGAGAATTTCTTGGCGAGATCTTCGAAGTTGGCACCTTTTTTCGCTTTGTTCTGTACATCCTGGGCTTTGGCGCGGATTTCTGCGACTTCGGCGTCGGTCTTACCGATGGTCTTGAACAGGATGTGCTCGACGTGAGCGCGGTTCTGCACTTTGTATTCATCAATGTGGGAGTTGTAATAGGCGCGAAGGGTGGCGTCGTCCACGCGCGTGCGCGCGCGCAATTTCGCAAGATCGAGCAGGGCAAAGCGCGCCGAGCGTTTCTCGGGAACCTGATAACGCGAGGCATTCTTCTGATAGTAGGCGTTCAACTCGGCGTCCGTGGGGTGAATCGTTGCGGCGAGCTCCGCGGGCTTCACCAGGGCGTATTCGATCTGGACTTTTTCGTTGCGGCGGCGGAACTCCTGCTCGATTTCGGCGGGGGTGACGGAGATGCCGTCGGTGACGATGGAACGGAATTTGTCGAGCAGCATCTGGTTGCGCAGGAAGGTCTCGAATTCCTCGACGGACATACCGGCACGCTGCTGGACTTCCAGCGCGTAGCGGTCCTTCAGCCAGGTATCGCCGGCGAAGGCCATGGGCAGAATCTGCTTGATGCGCTCCGTTTCCTCTTCGGGAGTGACGCGGATGCCCAGACGCTGCGCCTCGAGCTCAAGCGCGCGCTGAAAAACCAACTGGTCGAGGATCTGCTTGGCGTACAGACCCTTCAGCATGGGAGGAATCGCCTGGCCGCGGGAAACCTGATTGAGTTGGCGCTGCACGTCAACGACGGAGATGTCCTGGCCGCCGACGGATGCGACTGTGTCGGGACTGTTCGCGCCTGCGGAGCCGCTATACAGGCCGGGAATCAGCGTGATGACCATGCTGAGACAAATCAACGTCAGGATCACCGTCATGGTGATTTTGATCCAGCGATTCCGGTCCAGGTCGCGCTGCTGAATGCTTTTCAACATGTTTCTTCTTGCCCTCTCCCCACTAGCAAATCACACAATTATAGAAGAGTTGGTGCGGGCGGCTCAATGAGAATCCTTCGGATGGGCGCGGGGCATGGCGGGACGGCGGTCGGAAGGTAACAGCCGCGAACTCAGTGAGATCCCGCGTCGAGGAGGTTTTCGGCTTCTGTGCGGTAAATCTGCGCACAAGCGGTACGACCGGAATAGCAAAGAAGCGCAACCGAGTTGAATAAGTGAAACTACTTGTCCGTCGCCAGGCTTGATTCCGTGATGGTGTGGCCGTCGGGGGCGACATCGAGGCAGCGAATGGTGGCGGCGAGCCGGTGGCGCTCAAAGTGATGGGCGACGGATTTTCCGATCGCGTCGAAGTGATCTGTCGCGAGTGCGATTACGCTGGGGCCTGAGCCGCTGAGCGCGATGCCGAGCAGTCCCGGGGCGCGCGGCATTTGCAATATGCCGGCGAGACCAGGAATGAGATGTTCGCGGTAGCTTTGGTGCAAACGATCCTGCAAGGCGTCCCAGAGAAGGTCGAAGCGCTTTTCCTCCAGCGCGGCGATCAGCAGGGCGGAACGCTGCAAGTTGTGAACGGCGTCTTCGCGGCTGACATTGGCAGGAAGCACAGCTCGCGATTTCTTCGTTGCGAGCGAGAGGTCCGGCGTCACAGCCACAATCCGGATTTCCTTGGGCCACACTATGCGGGCCGACAGTACGGCGCCATCTGCATGTGTGGCCGTAACCACAAGGCCGCCGAGCAAAGCGGCAGCGGCGTTGTCGGCGTGGCCTTCGAGTTCTGTTGCATAGCGCAGCGCGGAAGCGGTGGGCATGCTGCGACCGGCGACAGCAAACGCGAGCGAAACACCGGCGACGATCGCGGCTGCGCTGCTTCCCAGACCTCCCGCAACGGGAATGGCGTTCTGCACGGCGAGGCGCACGGGCGGCAATGCGAAACCTTCGCGCTGCGCCGCATGCTGCATGGCACGGAAGATCAGGTTTTCCTCCGGGACGCGCGCGAGGAGCGAACTGCCTTTTGCACCACGGCTGCGAACTTGCGAGCGATTGCCAGCGCCGGAAAGCACCGTCGCGCGTACGGTGAGGTAAAGCTGCAGCGCAAGGCCGAAGCAGTCGAAGCCCGCGCCGAGATTAGCTGTCGAAGCGGGAACGCGAACTTCAATCATTGGGTGGCGCGGCTTGTTCATCGGCGATCGATTCTTGGCGCGACGTTCACATCACTTCAGTGCTTCAAATTTTTATGCCTCAAGAGCTGGCGCGCCGCCTCCGGTCGAGACTTTCGAGGATGGCGTCTTTAGAGGCTGCCACACGCTCGGGCGGATTGCGGAAAGCGCCGTGGATCATTTGCACCGCGCCGTGCTTGTCTTCGCCGCCTGAGGGAAGCGAGAGTGTGCCGCGATGGTAATGGCTGACGTAATCAGGGTCCTTGAGCAGGTGACCCGTGAGAACCGCGACAACGGATTCATCGTGCCGGATTATTTTTGATGCGGCCAGCCTGCGGATGCCCGCGACGGTTGTGGCTGATGCGGGTTCGCAGCCGATTCCATCGCGGCCGATGATGGCTTTTGCGTCGGCGATTTCCTGCTCGCTGACTGCGAGCACCTGGCCGCCAGACTGCAAGACTCCTCGCAGGCTCTTCTGCCAAGAAACCGGTGCGCCGATTTTGATTGCGGTCGCCAAAGTTTGCGGATGCTCGACAGGAGTAATGCGATCCGGGAGCGAGGAGGCGTTATCCCGAGGCTGAGCTTTACCCATTCCGGCGAACAATCGAGCCAAAGGAGCGGCGCCTTCGGCTTGCACGACGTGGAGCTTCGGGAGCCGGTCTATCAGGCCGAGGCGAAGCAATTCGTCAAATCCCTTCGCGAGCGCCGAGCTATTTCCCATGTTGCCGCCGGGAACGACGACATGATCCGGCGCTCGCCAGGCGCACTGTTGCAGCAATTCAAAGGCGACAGTTTTCTGTCCCTCGATGCGAAACGGATTGATGGAGTTCGCGAGGTAAATCGAGGAGTCGGCGGCGAGCTCCTGAACGACGCGCATGGCTTCGTCGAAGTTTCCGTCGATTTCGAGAACCGCGGCGCCGTAATCCATGCTTTGCGCAAGCTTCGCGGCGGTGATCTGCCCGCGCGGGACGATGATGGCGCACTGCAGAGAGGCGCGCGCGGCATAAGCTGCCAGGCTGGCGGCGGTGTTGCCGGTGCTCGCGCAGACGACGGTATGCGCGCCGAGCAGCACGGCTTGGGTCACGGCGACCGTCATGCCGGTGTCCTTGAACGAGCCAGTGGGGTTGCAGCCGAGGTGCTTGAGACGCAGGTGCGAGAGACCGCTGTATTCGGCGCAGCGCGGCGCGTCGTAGAGCGGCGTATTGCCTTCGAACAGCGTTACGACAGGGGCGCTCGCATCAAACGGGAGCAACTCCCGATAGCGCCACACGCCGCTGCGATCCAAAGGATCCGATGACGCGGCGCGCGCCTCCCACTGCTTGCGAAGCGAGCGGGCGGCAGCGGGGGACGGAAAATCGCATTGAATTTCGAGCGGACCGTTACAACGCGGGCAGACGTAGATGCGCTCGCGGATGCCGTGCGTGGAACTACAGGTGGGAACGATACATCGCTGGACAGCGCCTTGGAGGCGGGCCGGACTGGCGCGCTCGGTGATGTGACGCTCACTCATAGGGAACCAGGCTTCGCGCCACCCAGGTTGAATTCGCGGTGAGTGGCTGCCAGCGCGGCTTTCATGGAGTCGCGCTCAACGACGAAGGAAATGTTGGATTCGGACGAACCCTGGGCAATGGCAATGATGTTGACGTTATCGCGCCCGAGCGCGCTGAACGTGCGGCCAGCAACGCCCGGAATGCCGCGCATATTTTCACCGACCACTGCGACGATGGCGATCTTAGGGTCGAGCGTGATGTGCTCGACATTATGGTGCGCCAAATCCTGCGAGAACTCTTCGCGCAACGCTTCGGCGGTGCGCTGGGCGTCGCCGGAGGAGACGATGAAGCAAATGTCGTTCTGCGAGGAGGACTGCGAGATGAGCAGCACATTGGCGCGCACCGCAGCGGTGGTCGAAAAGGTCCGACCAACCACATCGGGAACGCCCACGATTCCGGGCCCGCCGACGCTGATCAGAGCGACATCGCTCATCGCGGTGAGCGCTTTCACACCGCCCCCGTTGGTGCGGCCCCGCGGCGTGATTTTCGTCCCGGGGCGCTCCGGGGCGAAGCTGTTTCGGATCCAGACGGGAATTCCAGCCTCCATGACGGCGCGGAGAGTTTTCGGGTGCAAGACTTTTGCGCCGAAGTAAGCGAGTTCCGCCGCCTCACGGTAGGAAATTTCGGGAATCGTGCAGGCTTCAGGCACAAGTCTGGGGTCAGCCGTCAGCACTCCATCGACATCGGTCCAGATAATCACTTCGTCGGCGCCCAGGGCAGCGGCGAGGACGGTGGCAGAATAATCGGAACCGCCGCGGCCGAGCGTTGTGGGGACGCCTTCCGGCGTCGCACCGATGAAACCTGTAACCACGGGAACGATTCCTTCTTGCAAGAGAGGGCGGAGACGAGATTCGGAGCGCGCCCGAGTCATATCCCGGAGAGGCTCGGCGCCACCATGGTGGGAATCGGTGACGATCAACTCGGCGGCATCAATGGCCTCGGCCCGCACACCGAGTTCGGTGAGGGCTCCGGCGACGAGCGGGGCGGAAAGGCGTTCACCGAGGCTCGAGATCGAGTCGAGGGAGCGTGGCGTGAGTTCCCGCAGCAGCGCGGTGCCTTCGCAAAGGCGCTGGGCTTCGGCGAGAACTTCGTTGAGCCGGGACATGACCGGCGTGCGGCGTTCCTGCGCTTGGATCAGAGATTTGAGAGCGAGTTCGTGCTGATTGCGTAACTCGCCCGCGAGTTTCGCGCCTTCTTCACGGTCGCCTGTCTCTGCGCGAGTTGCGGCTGCGACTAGGCGGTCGGTGACGCCGCTCATGGCGGAGACGACCACGACAAGCGAGGCTTCGCGGCTTGCCTGGGAGATAATTTGCGCCGCGCGGGCGATGCAAGAGGCGTCGCCCACGGAAGTACCACCGAATTTCATCACCCGGACGGGCCTGCTCATTTCAAGCAGCTCCGGACCGGGGCGAACCGAGGTAGCCCTTTGCGATGAGCAATTCGGCGTTGAGGATCGCCGCGCCGGCGGCGCCCCGGATGGTATTGTGGCTCAGCGCGACGAACCGAAAATGTCCCCGTTGCACCCAGGATTCCTACTCGAAGCTTGCCAGGCATGACGCTCTTGCATTTCCTTTCTCTCCGGGCATTGCGGTAGCAACCGGAGCGGCCCGCCAGCGGGGAGGAATCAATAAACTATACACCACCGTGGGCCGGAACCGGTGGTGTGCGCGTGCCGCGGGTCAGTTGTTCTTCGCGGACTGCGCGAGCAATTTCCTGATTTCGTCGGCGTGTGGGTAATTGGGGTTGAGCTTCAAGACCAGTTCGAGCTCCTGCTTGGCTTTCGGGAAGTTGGACGCTTTTTGATAAGCCATCCCGAGGTGATAGTGATACGTTGGGTTGTCCGGACTTCCCTTAGCAGCTTCCTGCAACAAGTCAATTGCCGAATTGTAGACGCCCTGAGAGTAGTAAGCCCAGCCGAGCGTGTCAGCGGAATTGGGAAGATCGGGCAGGCCTTTGCGGCCAGTCTGCGCGAAGGTGAAGGCGGTGTTGATATCGCCGCCGTGCTCGAGGAGGAGATAGGCAAGATTGTTTGCTGCCACCGGGTAATCGGGCTGAACTTGCAGCGCCTGTTGATACTGATTTTCCGCCTGCTGCCATTCGCCGCGTGTTTCGAACAAGCTACCAAGGGAGATGTACAGCCGTAGATCGCGGGGATTGTTTTGCAGAGCGCGCTGATATTCACCGATGGCCTGGTCCACCGAGCCGCGGGCGACTTGAGCGCTGGCGAGGAGGAGGAAGGCGGGGACGTTGTTTTTGTCGAGTTCGGTAGCCTTTGAAAAGGCTTCTTCCGCCCTGATTGCATTTTGATTCCGGAGCTGAACCTGGCCGAGGAGGACGTAGAAAACGCTGTTATTGGGCACGAGTGCAATCTGATTCTGCACGCGGCTGAGGGCCTTGGCCGGCTGTTTGCGGACTAGATCAATATTGACGAGGCCGGTGAGCGCGTCCGCGGCTGCCGGATTCCGCTTGAGCGCTTCTGCGAAGGATTTTTCAGCTTCATCATATCGTTTCTGAGCCATGCGAAGGTCGCCCATGCGGGCGTAGCCGGCGGGATTTTCCGGAGCAATGGCAATGGCCTTCTTCAGGTCCGCTTCTGCTCCAGCCTGATTTCCCTGCTGGAAGAGAGATTGCGCATGAAACACGTATCCTTCGGGAGCATTGGGTTCGATTTTCATCAACTGAGCGCCGGCGTCGGACAGCAAGGTCACGTCCCCACGGCGCAAGGAGAGATTTGCCAGGGCCCGCTGCGGCTCGACCATTCCGGGCCGCAAGCGCGCGGCCTGCTTCCATTCCATGACGGCTTGAGCGAAGTTCCAATTGGCGGCATAGGCGACGCCGAGGTAGTAGTGGGCCGCTGGATTCTCCGGGGCATCCTTGGCGGCCTTCTCCAGGACATGAAGAGCCTCAGCGGAGTGTCCCTGACGCGTAAGAATATCGCCGCGGATAATTTCTGCATCGGGGTCCGCGGGGGAAATCTTGAGGACGGCGGCTACCACCTTCGCAGCCTCATCGAGGCGGTTGAATTGAGTGAGGAGCTGCGCATAAGTCTTGGCGGTTGCAGCATCCTTCGGATGCTCCGCATAGAGCGATGAAAATTCCGCGACAGCTTTGTCGGCTTGCCCCTGCGTGAGATAGAACTCGCCGAGTAAACGGTAGCCGGCGGGATTGTCCTTGATGGCGTTTTTGGCGTCGCGCATCGCCTGCTCGGCCATATCTTTCTGCCCTTCGTTCAAGTAGAGGCCGGCAAGATTTACCCGGGCCATTGAGTTCTGCGGCTCGAGGGTGATGGCAGCCTGGAATTGTTTTTCCGCATCCGGCCAGCGTTTCTGGCGCTGGTAAAACCTGCCGAGCGCCGTGAGAGCAGGAACAGACTTGGGGTCGAGAGAAACCGCCTTTAGATAATTCTGCTCTGCTCCGGCCGGATCATTGTTTCTGTCCTGCAGGAGGGCAAGGTTCATGTACGATTGGGAGCGATTCGGATCGATGCGGACAGCTTCTTTCGCCTTTTGGACTGCGGAGGAGAGATTGCCCTGCCCTGCGTCCACGTTCGCAAGGAGCATTTGAGCCGCCGCATTCTGCGGATCGGATTTTAGAATCGTCTCGGCGCGGTCCCGAGCATCGGAAAGCTTGCCGGCTACAAGATAGAGATTGCCCAGGTCAAGCTGTGCCTTCCAGTTCGTGGGTTCGAGTTCGACCGTGCGCATGAGTTCCTGGTAAGCATGGTTGAAATCGGATTGTTTCATCAGGCACTGCGCGAGCCCGTAGTGGGCAGCGGCGAATCGCGGATCGACCTGGATGGCGTTCTCGTACATGATGGTGGCTTCGCGGTATTTTCCCTGCTGGAAGAAAGCCGCGGCTTTATCAAAATACTTTCGTTTCTCTGTTTCAGGGTTTCGGTGGCATCCAGCAAAGAGAAAAAAAGCAGAAAGCAGGACCACCCAGAACGACAACCTGCGGCGAGAGTTCATCTTTAATCCTTCCGGTGATTCGAGCTTACTTCCCAGGGGATTGAGGGTATGGTCCTGGTTTACCAATGCAATCCGAAGTCCGGTCTACAGGCGCGCCAGTGGCTGGGCTTGATCATCGCAAGTCAGGCAATCCAGTCGATTTACGAATAGGATTGTCTCATTTGTTGGGTCGCTCTGAAAAGGCTTGAATCAAAGTGGGATAGCAAGGCGAGTCCAAATTAAGGGAATAAAGTTTCCACCTCTTCCGGTCATTCGAATGCAGAATCAACCGGATGACTACTCGTAATCCCCCAGAATTCCATGGAGCACAACCACATGCGAGGATGAAAGGAATATCCCTGAACATAAGGACAAAGGGAAAGATTTTTTCTTATTGATGGAATATTGTTGGGATTCCCAAAAATGGGAGACCCGTCCTAATAGCCCCCAAGAATTTTGTTAAATAATTGATTGTAAACAGCTTAAGTAAAAACCTTCGCCTTTCCCAGACCGGCCGATAGCTGGCATTCGCCGTGCACTCTTCTGTGTAGGAATGAGAGGCCTATTGGTCTAGGCACAGGCGATACCCTTGATGAAGTTATCTGTCTGAAGGGCTCATTGCTTAGAACATTATGACAACGAATACCATATTGGGGATTGGGCTTGAGGATCGTCGGGGCTTTATACCCGGTATGAGCGCGGCGATGCGAACCCTGGAAGGGGTTTTGACGGAAATCGCGACAACAAACATCCCGGTTCTTTTGATCGGGGAAAGTGGCACGGGCAAGGAAATGTTTGCGCACCGTGTTCATCAGCTTTCGCAGAGGAACAGCGAGCCGATCACGAGAATCGCGTGCGCGTCCATGAATTCCGCCACATTTTCGGCTGAACTGGGGCTGAACGCGAAAGGCCGCGGCGAATTGCCGAGAGAAGGCGCCGGAACGGTGTTTTTCGACGAGATCAGCGAACTGGATGCGGCTTGCCAGAGGATCCTGCTTTATGCGCTCCCGGACGGGATCGAAGAACCGCGTCAGGGGTTGCTGAGCGCGCGCGTGGTTTCAGCGACCAGCCGAAGTCTCGATGAAGAGATGCGCGCGGGCCGTTTCCGGAGTGAGTTGTATTACCGCATCAATGGCGTGTGCCTGCGGTTGCCGCCGCTTCGAGAACGCAAGGACGATATTCCGCTGCTGGTGGAATTCCTGCTCACGAAGCACGCGGCGCAATTGGGACGCCCGCGCCCGGTGCTCGGCCCCCGAACGCTGCACATGTTTCTGGATTATTCCTGGCCGGGCAATATCAGAGAGCTGGAAAACGTTGTGAAAAAAATCGTTGCACTGGGCGACGAACGGCTCGCCGTGGCGGAATTGGACGCCACGCCGCGCGAAGCAACGGCAGCGGCGGGCGCGCCTGAGGTCCGCGGATACTCGCTGAAAGCTGCGGCGCGAGCTGCTTCTCGAGAAGCCGAGCGGGAAATGATTCTGAAAGCATTGGAGCGCACGCGCTGGAACCGGAAACGGGCAGCACAGGAGCTGCAAATCAGCTACAAGTCGCTGCTCTACAAATTGAAACAAATCGGCGTGCAGGACACGGAAGCGAATTAGGAGCAAGGAGAAAAGGATGTTCAGGCGATTACAACTTGTGATGGGCCTTTTGCTGATCGCGGTGGCGATTCCCGCGCGAGCACAGGAGGCTACGGAGAATCAGAAGCCAGCGAAGGCAGCCGCGGCTGGCGTGGCAGCAAAACCGGCCACCGATGATCCGAACTACGTCATCGGGGCGCAGGATGTGCTGGACATCAGCGTGTGGAAAGAACCGGAAGTGTCGCGAACAGTTCCGGTGCGGCCGGACGGAAAGATATCGTTGCCATTATTGAACGACGTGCAGGCAGCGGGCCTGACACCGACGCAACTGGCTGCGCAGCTCACCGACAGCCTGAAGAAGTTCGTGGCGAATCCACAAGTGACGGTGATCGTGACGACCATCAACAGCCAGCGAATCTACATACTGGGCGAGGTGGCGCGCGCGGGGGCATA
>JBGPZR010000312.1:0-3478 GCA_041493845.1 Terriglobia bacterium
ATTCGCTGGCGTTTTGATCCTGATGCTGGGCACGCCGCTCAAGTTCCTACACATCTACACAGGCGACTATCTCGTCTCGCTGCTCTTCTTCGTGGGAGTGGTCTTCCTGCTGCTGAATTGGAAGGACGCAGCCGCAGGCTTTTCAATCAGCGTCAGGCAAAAGATCGCCGCGGCTGCTCTCGGATTTGCCACCATCCTCGCATTTGGCGCGTGGCTCAATTGGCAACTCGACGACGCCTGGCTCAACGCTCCGCGCTGGCTCCGGTTCGCCGCTTTGCTTCCGATCCTGTGGATTTACTCCTACGCCGAAGAAGTGATCCTCGGCCCGGTGCAAGCAGGGAAGCGCCGCGCGTTGCGTTTCGCGATGTTTCTTCTGCTGCGCCTCGAATTGTGGGCCGCCTGCGCTGTGGCGGCATACAGCCTCGCCAGCGGACAAATTCTGATCGTGATCCTCTTCACCTTTCTACTCGCGTTTTCCATCCTGCAGAGGCTTGCTACCGATGCGTTACGTCTGCGCACCGGCTCAGCCACGGCCGCCGCTTTATTTAGTGCTATACTCGCGGCTTGGTTCATTGCAGCGGTGTTCCCACTAACCTGACCCGCGAAATGAAAGAAATCACCATTGTCGGAGGCGGCCCCGCCGGTGCGCTCTGCGGCGAGCGGCTGGCCGGCGCCGGTTTTCAAGTCACGATTTTTGACGAGCGCTTGGCGTGGGAAAAACCCTGCGGCGGGGGCCTGACGCACAAAGCCATCGAAGCCTATCCCTTCCTGCTGGACTCCCCTCATCCCAAGAAAATTGTCCGCACCGCGGAGCTGATTTCGAGCCGTGGGCATCGCGCGCGTTTCGAGATGAGCCACCCCATCGTGATTTACGCGCGCAAGGTGCTCAACGGGTTGCTGCTCGACCGCGCCGTTGCCGCCGGCTGCACGGTCATCGGTTCCCGCGTCACGAGTGTGAACACCGAGGGCGCACGCGTCCGCCTTTCGGTCGCGAGCGAAGAGCGCCAGGCCGATTTCGTCGTCCTCGCAGCCGGCGCGCGCAATCAACTGCTCCCGGAAACCACCGCTCTCGGCACCCGCGACCTGGAAATGACGCTCGGCTTTTTTGTGCCCGCCGAAGAAGACATCATCAAAGTAAAATTCCTGAAACAATTCGAGGGCTACCTGTGGTCTTTCCCTCGCTCCGACCATCTTTCCGTGGGCATCTGCGCAAAAATGGGCCAGAGCTCCAGCCAGCAGTTGCGCCGCCACCTCGACGATTTCGTCCAGCAGGAAGAAATTCCCATGGAAGGCGCGCAGCTCTTTAGCCACGTGCTGCCCTCGCCCGAGGCGCAGACTTTGCGCGGACGCCGCATCCTCGGCAAGAATTGGGCGATGGCTGGAGATGCGGCGGCTTGTGTTGATCCCATCACCGGCGAAGGACTTTTCTACGCTTTGCGCTCGGGCGATTTGCTGGCCGAGGCGCTCATCGAAGGGCAGCCGCAGGCGTATCCCGAGCGGCTGCGCGCCGCATTTTCCGCCGACCTCGAATTCGCCGCCAACATCGCGCGCAAGCTTTTCCGCGGCACGTTTCTCGGCGGCGCCATCACCACGCGCATGGTCCAGCTTCTCCATTACTCGCCGGCCTTCCGCGAAGTGATCCGCGACGTCTTCAGCGGCTCGCAGGACTATCGCACTCTCAAGCAGCGCCTGTGGAGTCAGCTCGGCATCACCGTGGCGGAATTCACACGCAGTATTCTCGACCCGCGCTGCATGCGCGCGGCCACCCCGCAGGCCGGCAGCCGCGAACCTTCCCGGTGAAACGTCCCGTGACAAAAAAAGAAGCGCCCCAAAGCTGCGCGCCCCGAGCTCTTAGTCACTTTCGAGCCTTCATTGTCCACCCGGCATCGAACCCTCAGCACCTTGCCATAGTGCTACAATCCTGCAAGCGTGCACTCGCGGTTTGAACACACGGTTGGGGCTGTCATGATTGCCATAGTTGCCGGTGGTATATCCTCTTTCCTTGCATACCCCACGCTACTTGGAGTTGGTTCACGGGCAGGAATTATAAAACTCGTCTTATTCGGACCGAGGCCAGCGCAACCGCCTTGGATACTGCCGACCTTAATCGGCGGAAGTATTGTTGTGGGGGGAATTGTGGCGTGGCTGGTGTTTTGGCTCCTCGACAAAAAAATCTACCCACGTAGATGAGTGCACACTCCAGTACTTCGCGCACCTTGAGCGCATTCCGCTTGGCGTGCTAACCTGCTGTAAGTCACCCATGCCGGAGTGGCGGAATTGGCAGACGCGCCGGACTCAAAATCCGGTAGCCGCAAGGCTGTGTGGGTTCAAGTCCCTCCTCCGGCACCATTTTTCGAGTCAATGTCTATGCGGGTCTTTGCAGAAGGGTTTACGACTGGGGACCAAGATGCGCCCGGTCTACCAGGTTCGGCGGACTAGGCCTGACGGCGCAAATTTCCTGCGCAAAGGCGCCGCTGTGTGAAATATGGCGATTCCTGATCTCTCCTCAGGCACAAAAAACGGACTGATAGGGCTCATCTTCGGCTTAGGCGGGCTGGTTTCGAGTCTAGTCTTTCTGAAAATTGTGCCCTCCCCGCTCCACCCGGCACATCCTGGAGGTCCTCTCTTTCTCTTGATCCCTGGTGCCAGTTTGGTTGTGGCACTGACTATAAGTTATGCGATCTGTCGGAGTTTAAGATTGATCGGGCAAGTTAAAGTTCGAGCCTGGCGATTCTTTTCTTCCACCATGCTCGTGTCACTAATGGGTTTAGGCGGAACGTTTGGCGGATTCATTGTGGGCTTCTCAATCGCAGCACTTACCGCGCAGCCAATTCATAACGGCAGAGTCGTTCCACCGAGTCATCCCTTGTTTCACTATGTGTTTCCGGTCATCGTTGGCTTTATGGGCGGCACGTTCCTCGCCACCGTGATACTTTGCCTGGCGCTATATGCTTTAACTGAGAGATGGGACCAGCGCGTGTGGGGCCTTACATTACTCCTTAGCTTTGCCCTGGTAGTTGCAGCATTCTCCGTTCAGCCGGGATTTTTTGACCTTCGCCTAATGCGGACGGGGGAGAACAGCAAAGATATGGGCGATCAAATCGTGCGATCACTTTTCATTTGGGGCTCTGGAATTTATGGCGTCTGCGCAGGCTACTGGCTGGCACGAAGGATGTACGATTCGAGTGAGGGTTAACTTCCGCGACGTCAAATCCTAATTGTTGCAGACTTCTGAGCCGATTTAGCCGAAAGTAAAGTTGAGAGCATTCCAACGAGCCAAGGACATCTGTGGCAAATGCCAGCATGAGACGTAGCGAGCGCGTGCTGCTGGACGTGCCCGTAGTTCTGCTTGGAGAATCCGCGGATCATCGGGCTTTCCGTGAGGAAACTTTCACGGTCACGGTGAGCGCCCACGGTGCGCTTCTCATGCTGGAAACAAAAGTGGCTCTCGGGCAGAAGGTGACGCTCGCGAATCCGG
>JBGPZR010000005.1:0-15286 GCA_041493845.1 Terriglobia bacterium
CGTTGGTTTTGCAGCGGCCGTGTTCTACTTCTTGCTTGGCTTGCTCCTGCCGATGTTTTTCGATGCTCGTTGACGGACGAGACCCTGGTGTCACCCTGCATGTTTTCCACAGCCATCATATTTTTCCACAGCCTGAACGATCGATTCCCTTTGCCCCCCACTCGGGGTGTCCTAAGATAAAATCGCACTGTTAAAGGAGGCAAGCGAAGAATTAGGAGGTAAATCTACATGGCACAGCCACAAGCGGCTCGAATCACCTGTAGTCAATGCAACGGTTGGTTCGATTCGGAACGTGAATTGCGCGACCACATGCAGGCGGCTCATCGCAGGTTTGTCTCAGAACAAAGTACTTTCCAGCATGGTGGTACACAACCAGATAGCTTCAAAAATCAACTTGGTACGTCAAAGGAAGAATGGGCCAAACTTTCTGTACAGTTGAGGAATGGAGTCCAAGCGCGCTTCAACCCGGAAGAGCTAGACGCCATTGACCGATTCATACTGCTTGCCAGTCAGGGCTCGGTCTTCGATCATGTGTGCCGATAGCCGCGACTCGCAAAGTTTGTTGAGCGAACACCACCGTAACCGGTAAGCGTAGTCGTGGGTTTCTGCGATGCTATGAGCATGACGTTTCGCAGACTGTACCGATGGAATCGGCCAATCCCTTCAAGGTACTGCGTTAGCATTGCGCTGCGGCCCTTGCGCATTCGCTGTGCCCGAACTTGCCCGCCGCGTTGTATTGTACGTGTGCCTGTAAGGCGTCTTGGACGCGTTATCGCGCAAGTTCCGCAACAGAAATCATTCTAGGGAAATAATGGCTAAGGCCCCTCAACCCGCAAACATATTCGCTGAAATCGAAGAGCCAATCCGCGCGGAGCTGTTCAGCGTCGAACGACTGGAGCAACACGCTGAGAGCCTTGCGGCTGCTCAGACCGTTACAAGCGATTCAGACGGTAGCAGGCCGCTTATTCCGCGCGTCGCGGAGAACGGGCGTCTTCTGCTTGAGTATTACCGCGCAACCGCTCGCGCCATGCAGCGGGAGGAAACAATCACGCCCGCAGCCGAGTGGTTAGTCGATAATTTCTACATCGTCGAGGAGCAGCTCCGGGAAATTCGCGACGACTTGCCGCTCGGTTTCTACCGCAGGCTGCCCAAGCTTGCCTCAGGCCATTTACAGGGCTATCCGCGCGTTTTCGGAGTCGCGTGGGCATTCGTGGCGCATACGGACAGCCGATTCGATCCGGAAGTCTTGCGCCAGTTTGTGAGTGCCTACCAGCGCGTGCAACCACTTACGATCGGCGAGCTCTGGGCAGTAGCCATCACGCTTAGAGTTGTGCTGGTGGAAAACTTGCGCAGGCTGGCCGAGCGCCTCGTGCGGAGCCGGAGCGCGCGCGAAGAAGCTGACGTCCTGGCCGACAGCCTTCTCGGCACCGGCGGCCAATCCCTGGTTGCTCCCGCCACGGTCCTGCGTGGTTTTGAGAAAAAGCCATTGGAGAGAGCCTTTGCCGTGCAGCTCGTGCAGCGCCTGCGCGACTTGGATCCGAAGGTGGGTCCCATTCTGCAATGGCTAGACGAACGCCTGGCTGCGCAGGGGACGACTGCCGACGAGATCGTGCGCGCCGAACACCAACAACAGGCAGCAATGAGCGTAACGATACGCAACATTATTACGAGCATGCGTTTGACGACTGAATTCGATTGGCAGGCCTTCTTCGAGAGCGTCAGCCTAGTGGATGAGCTTCTACGCAACGGAAGCAATTTTGCCGAAATGGATTTTGCCACGCGAGATTACTACCGCCATGCCATTGAAGATCTCTCGCGGGGATCAACGCACACGGAAATTGAAGTGACGGAACGCGCACTGCATCGCGCGAAACGAGCGCGTGCCGAGCCACGGAACGACGAACAGCCTCCTGAGGACCGGCTGTCCGATCCCGGCTATTACCTCATAGCGCAAGGGCGCTGGGCCTTTGAGGGCGAACTCGGTTTTCACGTTCCCTGGAGGCGGTGGCTTCTGCGTTTGTACGTGCGGGCTGCCGTGCCCGGTTATTTGGGAACTATCGCGGTATTGACGGCGATTATTTTGGCGTTGCCGCTGATGCACGCCCGAGAAATAGGATTGGGCGCGAAATACCTCGCGCTGCTTGCTGTGCTGGCCGCAGTCCCTGCATCGGACCTTGCCATCGCACTCATCAATCGCGCGGTCACGGATTTGCTGGGGCCGCGAACTTTAGCTCGCCTGGAATTGCGCGACGGAGTACCCGAAGAGCTGCGAACGATTGTTGCAGTCCCGACGCTACTGACCTCGGAGGATGGAATCAAAGAACACTTAGAGGGGCTGGAGGTCCACTATCTTGCGAATCCTGACGGAGACCTGCGCTTTGCGCTGCTTTCCGATTGGATTGACGCGCCGACGGAAAGCTTGCAGGCGGATGACGAGCTCTTAGCCGCCGCTGTGGACGGGATGGCCAGATTGAATAAACGGCACGGCCCGCCTCCCGGAGGAGGCGATCGCTTCTTTCTGTTCCATCGCAAGCGTGTCTGGAATGAACGCGAGCAAAAATGGATGGGATGGGAACGTAAGCGCGGAAAGCTGCATGAATTGAATCAGCTTCTTCGCGGCTCAACGGCTACCACATTCATACCTGCCGGCGGGCGGCCCCCGGAAGCAATCCCCGGAGTCCGCTACGTAATTACGCTTGATGCAGACACGCGTTTACCCCGCGGGACTGCTGCACGGCTTGTGGGCACGATGGCGCATCCCTTGAACCGGCCCAAGTTCAGGGCCGAAGAGGGGCGCGTCGTGGATGGCTACTCGGTTGTGCAGCCGCGTATTACACCTTCGTTGCCCACCGATCGGGAAGGCTCACTGTTCCGGCAGATCTTCTCCGGTCCAAGTGGCATCGATCCCTATGCTTCCGCTGTTTCGGACGTTTATCAGGATCTGTTCCGGGAAGGTTCCTACACAGGCAAGGGGATTTACGAAATCGATTCGTTTGAAGCGGCGTTAGCCGGCAAGACCAAGGAAAACACTTTGCTGAGCCACGATCTCTTTGAGGGCATCTTTGCCCGCGTGGCGCTGGCCACGGACATCGAACTCTTTGACGAATTTCCATCGCACTACGAGGCAGCAGCGGCGCGGCAACATCGATGGGCGCGCGGAGACTGGCAGCTTCTTCCGTGGATCTTTGGATCGGGAGGCTTATCTAAAGAGGAACGCAGCAAAGTAAAGATACCCGCGATCGGCCGGTGGAAGATGCTCGACAATCTGCGCCGAACTCTTTCGGCTCCCTGTATATTCCTCACATTGCTTGCCGGGTGGCTGACGCCGCAGATATCTCCATGGGTGTGGACTGGATTTATCCTTGCGACAATTTCGATTCCCGCGCTGATTCCTTTCCTCGCGGGACTAAACGCGCGCCTCAGCGGAATTTCCAAGCGAAGCCATATTCGCGGCGTGCTGTCCGATCTTTCGCTGGGCGCATACCAGATCGGCTTGACGGTTACCCTCCTGGCCTACCAGGCATGGCTGATGTCCGACGCGATCTTGCGCACGCTTGGCCGATTGTTCGTAACGCGCAGAAACTTGTTGCAGTGGGTTACCGCGGCGCAGGCCAAGTATGCAGTCGACCTGAATATTGTCGGCATGTTCAAGCGCATGATCGCCAGCGTGTTGCTCGCAATCGCAGCAATCGTCGTAGTGGCATTTGGGAGGCATTCATCGTTACCTGTTGCGATCCCGTTTGCTCTTTTGTGGGTTTGCGCGCCAGTGGTGGCACGTTGGATCAGCCTTCCGCCACGACTGCCAGATCTGGAGCCGCTGTCTTCGGGTGATTCCAAGGCTCTTCGCTTGAATTCGCGCCGTACGTGGCGTTTCTTTGAGACTTTTGTTTCTACCGCGGACAATTTCCTTCCTATCGATAATTTTCAAGAAGACCCGAAACCCGTCGTGGCCCACCGAACCTCCCCGACGAATATGGGCCTCTATCTCCTTTCCACGCTTGCCGCGCGTGATTTTGGATGGATTGGCACGCAGGAGACAGCGGAGCGACTGGAAGCCACGCTCCAGACAATGAACAAATTGGAGCAGTTTCGGGGTCACTTCTACAATTGGTACGACACGCGCGACCTTCATCCGCTGGACCCCAAGTATGTCTCGACCGTCGATAGCGGGAACATCGCGGCACATCTGGTGGCTCTTGGCAACGGTTGCCGCAAGCTGATTCTGGAATCATCGATCGAAGTCTGCATGCTCACCGGAGTGGAAGATGCACTCCTCCTGTTGCGCGAAACGCTTGGCAGGATTGCCGATGTGCGCCGCACACACAGCGTCACGCGGAAGCAGCTCAGCAATGCTGTGGATGCCCTCGCCGCATTGCTCGATTCCGCGCCAACCGATGCCGCGGATTGGGCGGCGCGGTTCGTTGAGTTGAAAGAACGCGTTCAGACCATGACTGACATTGCGCTAACCGTGGCGCAGGAGCTGGGCGATGCTCCCGATTCCGAATTGCGTGCCTGGGCCGAAGCGGCCAGAGCCTGCGTCGAAAGCCACGCTCGAGACGCGAGAATCCTGATTCCGTGGCTGCGCCTCGACCCAAGAGAAGTTGTTGCCATGGCGGAACGGCCTGCGGAGCATGCTCCGGAATGGGTGGCCATTGAGCCTTTTTTCCGTAGTCTGCCTACCCTGGCGGACGCGCCGGAACGATTTGAGGCGGCTGTGCGCGAACTTACAGTTCTGGGCGCAGGCTTGGCCCAGGATCCACTCGGCAATAGAGACGTGCTTGCGCGAGTTGATGCGCTTATCCAGGCGATGCAGGATGCGGCGGAGGATTCTGTGTCGTTGAATCGCCATCTGCTGGGCATTGCGCAAACGTCGGGAAAGTTGTTTGCGGCGATGGATTTCAGCTTCCTGTTCGACCGCTCGCGTAAGCTTTTTTCCATCGGTTACCGAGGCACGGATGGAAGTCTGGATCCCAATTGTTACGATCTGCTGGCCTCTGAAGCGCGGCTCACGAGTTTTATAGCAATTGCGAAAGGAGACGTTCCTTCCTCGCACTGGTTCCGGCTGGCCCGCGCGCTCACTCCTGTGGGCCGGGGCTCCGCGCTGATCTCCTGGTCGGGATCGATGTTTGAATACTTGATGCCGGCGCTCGTGATGCGCGCGCCGGCCGGCAGCCTGTTGAGCCAAACACATGAACATGTAGTCCAGAGGCAAATCGAATATGGGGAGGAACGCGGCGTGCCCTGGGGGATTTCCGAGTCTGCGTACAATGCGCGTGATATCGATTTCACATACCAGTATTCCAGCTTTGGTGTTCCCGGACTCGGGCTCAAGCGGGGGCTTAGCGAAGATCTGGTTATCGCACCGTATGCCAGTGCGCTAGCTGCGATGATCGAGCCTTCCGCTGCCGTCGAAAACCTCAGGCGTCTTGCACAGGCGGGCGGCCGGGGAGTCTATGGTTTCTATGAGGCGCTGGATTATACGGGTTCTCGATTGCCCGAAGGTAAGAACGTCGCCGTCATTCGCGCTTATATGGCGCACCACCAGGGTATGACTTTGGTGGCTGCCACAAACGTCCTGAACGATGGGGCAATGCAGACTCGTTTCCATGCGGAGCCGATCGTGCAGGCCACGGAATTGCTACTTCAGGAACGCACACCGCGCGATGTGCTGGTTGCGCGGCCCCGATCGGAGGAAGTCTCCGCGGCGGGAAGAGTACGTGAACTCGTCCCCCCCGTGGTACGCCGGTTCACAACTCCCCGCGATGCGATTCCGCGAACACAACTGCTTTCGAACGGCCGTTACGTCGTGATGCTTACGGCGGCAGGCTCGGGCTATAGCCGCTGGCGTGATATTTCCATTACCCGCTGGCGAGAGGATTTCACGCGGGATTGCTGGGGCACATATATTTTCCTGCGCGACGAGCAAACGGGGAATGTGTGGTCCGCCGGCTATCAGCCGAGCGGCGTCGAACCGGATACTTACGAGGCCGCCTTCTACGAAGACCATGCCGAAATCGTCCGGCGCGACCGTTCCCTGACCACTACGCTCGAGGTGGTGGTATCTTCCGAAGACGATGCGGAAGTGCGGCGTGTCTCCATCAGCAACCTGGGTGTACGCGGGCGCGACGTTCAGGTCACTTCGTATGCGGAGCTTTCGCTTACTTCGCAAGCAGCCGATGTGGCACATCCTGCTTTTTCTAACTTGTTCGTAGAGACTGAGTTTGTTCCCGAAGTGGGTGCGCTGATTGCAACACGCCGCAAGCGCTCCGACGACGAAACGGCAGTCTGGGCCGCGCATTTGCTGGTGGTAGATGTTGAGACAGTAGGCGACTTGCAATTCGAGACGGATCGCTCGAAATTTGTGGGGCGCGCGCGCAACCTCCGCAATCCGGTATCGATTATCGACGGCCGGCCACTCTCCAACACTGTTGGCTCCGTACTCGACCCGGTGATGAGTTTGCGTCGGACCGTGCATATTCCGCCGGGCCACACCGTGCATCTGATCTTTTCCACGATCGTCGCTTCCACGCGCGACGAGGTCATTGATCTGGCCGACAAATACCGCGACACAAGAACTTTTGAACGCACCCTGACCCTTGCCTGGACGCAGGCGCAAGTACAACTTCATTACCTTGGCATCGGCGCCGAAGAAGCACATCTGTTCCAGAGGCTGGCCAACTCCGTCTTGTATTCCGATTCTTCGATGCGCCCGACTTCCGATGTGCTGAGCCAGAGCACTCTGGACCACTCCACGCTGTGGGCGCAGGGAATTTCCGGTGATCTGCCAATCGTTCTGGCGCGCATCGATGACGCCCACGATTTCGAAATCATCCGGCAATTGCTGCGAGCGCATGAATACTGGCGCATGAAGCAGTTGTCGGCGGACGTGGTCATAATCAATGAGAAGGCGCCCTCCTACGTGCAGGAACTGCAAAGCTCCCTGGAAGCGCTCGTGCGCGGGAGTCAACTAAGGCTTTCGCCCGACACAAGTGGTGTGAGCGGGAAAATCTTCCTGCTGCGCGGAGACCTGATTCCCCCGCAAACGCGCACTCAGCTCCAGGCCGTGGCGAGAGCTGTGCTACTCAGCCGGCGCGGTACGTTGTCGGAGCAGATTACGAGGTCTCAATATAAAGAGGCTGTGGCGCCGCCTCCGCCGCGACAGGCACGTGCGAGCAAACGTCAGGATGTGCAGTTACCGCAGCCAGCTCTCCAGTTTTTCAACGGCCTCGGTGGATTCGCAGAAAATGGCCGCGAATACGTGGTGGTCCTCAGCGACGGTTCGCGAACACCGGAGCCCTGGATTAATGTGATTGCGAATGCATCGTTTGGATTCTTAGTGTCGGAATCGGGCTCGGGCTTCACATGGTCGATCAATAGCCATGAAAACCAACTCACTCCCTGGTCAAACGATCATGTGATTGATACGCCGGGGGAGGCAATCTACGTCCGCGATGAGAGCACGGGTGAGGTATGGAGTCCGACGGGGCTTCCCATTCGCGATGAAGAGGCCAGCTACGTGGCGCGGCACGGCCAGGGCTACAGCCGGTTTCAGCATGGGTCACACGGCATCCTGCTGGACCTGTTGCAATTCGTGCCTCTCGAAGATCCAATAAAAATTTCGCGGCTCACGCTACAAAATGATTCCGGCAGAACTCGCCGTCTCTCGGTCACCGCTTATGCCGAGTGGGTGCTGGGGAGCTCGCGTAGCGCCACAGCGCCGTACGTCATCACCGAAGCCGATCCGACTTCGGGGGCACTCTTCGCGCGCAGCGCCTGGAATGGGGAATTCGGCGGGCGCATCGCCTTTGCGGATCTCGCTGGACGGCAGAGTTCGTTCACGGGCGACCGAACAGAATTTTTCGGCCGCAATGGAGCGCCGGAACGCCCTGCGGCATTGGAAGGCGGCGGCCAACTATCCCGGAAAGTGGGCGCGGGTCTCGACCCATGTGCGGCCCTGCAGACCACGGTTGAATTGCGCCCGGGCGCGCGCGTGGAAATTGTGTTTTTTCTCGGTGAAACGGAAAACAGAGATCGAGCCCGCGAATTGCTCAATCGCTATCGCGCCGCAGATCTGGACCAGATCCTGCGCGACGTAATTCGCCGCTGGGACGGCATTCTCGGTGCGCTTCAGGTCACCACACCCGATCACGCCATGGATTTGATGCTGAATCGTTGGTTGCTGTATCAGACGCTCTCCTGCCGCGTTTGGGCTCGCGCGGCGTTCTATCAGTTGAGCGGAGCTTATGGCTTCCGCGATCAGCTCCAGGATGTGATGGCCCTGACCGTGGCAAAACGCGGAGTGGCGCGCGAGCATCTGCTGCGCGCGGCCGCGCACCAATTCGTCGAGGGTGACGTCCAACATTGGTGGCATCCACCTTCGGGTCGCGGCATACGCACGCGCATGTCGGACGACCTTCTATGGCTGCCATATGCCGTGATCCATTTCATTGAGGCCACTGGCGACATGACTGTGCTCGAAGAAGTAGTGCCTTTTCTCGAGGGCGATGCGCTGGTTGAAGGACAAAAAAAATCTTATTTCCAGCCGCGCGTCTCGGAGGCACGCGCAACACTATTTGAACATTGCGCGCGAGCGCTGGACCGCAGCCTCGCCGTCGGCAGTCACGGTCTTCCGCTGATGGGCACAGGCGATTGGAATGACGGCATGAACCACGTGGGCCAGCTTGGAAAGGGAGAAAGCGTGTGGCTGGGGTGGTTTCTCCACACGATTCTCTGGGAGTTTGCAAAAGTGGCGGATGCGCGCGGCGAACGAAAGCGCGCGGAGAATTGGCGTCTTCACGTCAGCGCGCTAAAAGCTTCGCTGGAGCGCGAAGGCTGGGATGGCGAATGGTATCGGCGCGCTTATTTCGATGACGGGACGCCGCTCGGCTCCGCTACAAACGTGGAATGCCGCATTGACTCCGTCGCTCAATCCTGGGGAATCATGAGCGGTGCTGCAGAACCGGGCCGCGGCGTGCGCGCCATGGCGGCGGTGAACCAACAACTTATCCGCAGGCCGGACGGCTTGATCTTGCTCTTAACGCCGCCCTTCGACCATACGCCAAATGATCCCGGCTACATAAAAGGCTATCTACCCGGCGTTCGTGAAAATGGCGGCCAATACACCCACGCCGCTACATGGACTCTGATAGCCTTTGCCGCGCTGGGCGATGGAGATAAGGCCGGTGAGCTGTTCCGCATGATGAACCCGATTAACCGCACCAACTCGCGTGCCAACGTGCAGCGTTACAAAGTTGAGCCCTACGTAGTCGCAGGTGATATTTATGCCGAGCCTCCACATGTCGGGCGCGGCGGATGGACTTGGTATACGGGATCGGCTGGCTGGCTCTATCGCGCTGGCATGGAGTGGATGCTGGGATTCCGTGTGCGCGACATGATTCTTAGCATCGATCCGTGCATACCTCGAAACTGGCCCGGCTACTCCATTGATTTTCGGTACCACTCGGCAACGTATCGGATCAAGGTAGAGAATCCTTCCAGTGTCGCTCGCGGCGTGGCTCTTACGGAACTGGATGGAAAGCTGCTGGCAGGATCTGCAAATATTCCGCTCACCGACGACGGCGCAGTTCACAACATTCGCATCGTGTTGGGCTAGCTTCGCTGCGCCGCTCAATGGCATGGGCCTAAGTGAACGTTGACCTTGGGATATGGTGTCGCTTTAAGAGACTAACTGGCAAAACCAAAAGGTGGCCAGTGCCTGATAAACGCTAACCGGACATCTCTAACAATGTCGGCTCTGTCAAACTCTTTTTGAGCACACTTCCGCATTCACTCCCGAGAGTGGACTTGTTCGTTTTCTTCGACCCCTGCATCGACGACCACGGCTCGCGTGTAATCTTTCGGTCGGCTTCAGTCCGACCCAAACATCTCTCCGATCAATCCTTCGACCATGATTACTACTGCAAACTCCCTCTCACGAGGGAGCGGGATGCCCAATCAAGTGGACGGCGTTCTAGTTCACGCTATGTCCGGTTACGAGCTGTCCCGCGTTCGAACCGAATTCTACCCACTGCGCATATTCCCAACCGTTCCGCCACATCCAGTACAACCGAACCGCCAGCCTGCGTCCCATCGCTACCTTGGCAATACTTTTTTGCCGACGCATCGCCAGGTGCACATAGCGACGTCTCCAATCCGAATCCCAACGCACCGCTGCTTGCGCTGCTTCTACCAGCAAGAAGCGCAACAACGCGTTGCCTTGCTTGCTGATGTGTCCCAACCGTTGTCGGCCGGCACTGGAGTCTTCCGCAGGAATCAACCCCACATAGCTGCCAATTTGCTTACCGCAACGAAACCGCTCCGGAGTCCCGATGATTAGCACGAAGGCCAGCGCCGTCAGTGGACCCACGCCGGGGTGCGTCATCAGCCGCAGCACTTCGGGTCGTCTCTTGGCTTCCTGCTCGACCGCTGCGGTTAACGCCTCGATGGTTGGATTCATCCTGTCCAGCAGCTCCAACAAATCTTGCCGGCGTCGGCTGGCCCAGGGAGCCAACGGGAGCTTCTCTAGCTGCGCTCGTCCTGGTGCGCTCCACAGCTTTTTCTTCCAACGCTTGCCTTCGTTCATCGCTAGGGCCTGCAGCTGGTTCATGATCCGCGTTCGCATCTGCACCAGGCGATGCCGATGCCACAGCAGTTGTCGTAGATCCCGATTCTCCGGACTGGGTATCCACACGCGAGGAAAGTTATTTTCCAGCAGCAGCTTCAACAGAAGTTGGGCATCCTGACGGTCGGTCTTTTGCTTGCGGACTCGCTTCGTCTTGATCTTCGCTGCATCGCCAATCCATACCTCGATACCCAGTTCCGCCAGTAACCGCTCGAACCAGCGTGAGTAGCCGGTGGCCTCCATTCCCACGCGCACGCTGACTCCTCGCAACCTGAGATCCCGATAAAACTTTTCGGCTTCTCCATCACTGTGGTTCAATCGCCGTTCGCCGCAATCCCCAGTTTCTGTATCTGCAAACGCGATGTACTGATCGCTCGGGTGATAATCCACGCCTATAATGATCATGTTCGGCTCCTTCCTCCCGAGCCTTGGTCGTCAAGCAACCAAAGTCTACTCGGGTCGAGGGAGCCGACATTGTTATGAAATCAAGTGAAGCACAGTCGGTATACACTGCGGCGTTTTTCGCGGGCAATTTGCAAAACGACTCCACGATTTTAGGGGCGTGATCAATCAGGCTCAATCACGTGCATGCTCGTGGAGCCTTCGCCATTCACTCCATGTCCGCAATCCCAACTCAGGCCGTGGCGGATTAGGAAGCATGGAGATGTACTCTAAGAGGTTCCCATCCGGGTCATCGAAGAATACGGATGCGGCGGGCATCCAAGCAAAGACAATTGGCTCGTCAATCGGCTCTCCACGGCCTCCCAGAGGGGAACGTCCACGGGGAGTGATGCCCGCAGAACGAAGCGCGCTGCCGCTCTCTCGCGCTCAACTCGATCCGCTCCTCTTCCATGGGGCCTCCCGGCCCTTGGAAAAACGGACATTCTCATTTTGCAGCGACAGCGACGGCAATCGTCTTGACTTCTGAGTGTGCGGCTATAAGATAGCCCGGTTTGACGCTGGTCATCGATCAGCATTCCCGTAATTCCCCAATTATGGGGTCCACATGAATCTTCTGGGCATCGCATTGGTACTCTCGTGGCTGCTGCCGATCCCAGCCGCTGTCCAAGACGTGGGCTCTGTCACCTTCCTTGAAGGCTCACTGCGAATAATTCGCGGCACAACAGCGCTCCAAGCGGCCGAAGGAACGCGCCTGAAGCAGGGCGATATTATCGAGAGCTCCGACAAGGGATTCGCGCAATTGGAATTTGTTGGCGGAGCTATTGTGGCGCTCGGCCCTTTGAGCCGCATGTATGTCTTCCGGCACGGCATGGGAGGAAAGTCCGGGAGCGACGCCACTGGAGCGGAGCTGGTATTGTTGAGCGGCTGGCTGAAGGGTCAGTCGGATGCCCACGCGGGCTCGTATCGGTATGAATGCCCCATGCTCGCTGCTACGACTGGAAATGGTACTGTCGTTTTTCATAACAACGAAAGTGGGTGCGACGTTTTTGTCGAATCGGGCTCGGCCGCAATCGGTGAGGTGAGCCCCAACGGAAACGCGGGCAAGCCAACAGCCGGGAGTGCCGGCCAATTTTTCTCGCGCCGCCAAGGCAAAGGCCTAGTGAACTCTTCGCATCCCAGCGCTGCCTTCGTCGAAGCCATGCCGCGCTCGTTTAGAGATGCTCTCCCGTCGCGCCTCGCTCACTTTGCCGGTAAGCCCGTCGAACCAAAAGCCCCGCATCAAGTGTCGTACGCCGAAATTCAGCCGTGGCTGACCATGCCATCGGCGTGGAGAAAGGGCTTTGTGGATCGGTTCGAGCCGCGGCTGAAGGACCCCGAATTCCGGAAGCAACTTGAAATTCACGCGGCCGAGTACCCGGAATGGGTGCCCATTTTGCATCCGGAATAGCACTCACAGGAGAGTCCGCCGCCTGCAGTGCCTAATTCCGAATCTCCGCATCCGAGGATTTGAAAATGAAACTTCTGGTGAAAATTAACTTGGTGCTGTGTATCGTGTTTGCGGTAGGTTTCGTGACCGCGGGTTACGTCTGCAATCGACTTCTGCAGCAAAATGCCAAGGCTGAAATCATGGAGAACGCACGAATCATGATGGAAGCTGCGATTGCCGTGCGGACCTACACGGCCACACAGATCAAGCCGCTACTCGAAACACAGATTAAATATAGCTTTCTACCACAGAGCGTCCCCGCCTATTCGGCTAATTCGTATTTTAGCCAGCTGCAAAAGAAATTCCCTGATTATTCCTATAAAGAGGCAACGTTGAACCCGACGAATCCGATCAATCGCGCGACCGACTGGGAAGCCGACCTTGTCGAGGAATTTCGCAAGTCACACGACAAGAAAGAGATTGTGGGCGAGCGCGACACTCCGAATGGCAGGTCGCTGTATATTGCTCGTCCGATGAGTGTCTCCACCCCAGCTTGTTTATCTTGTCATGATACGGCGGAGGACGCTCCCCGAACGATGGTGGAACGCTACGGTAGCGCTAACGGTTTTGGATGGAAATTGAACGATATCGTGACGGCACAGATTGTGTCGGTGCCCACGCAATTGTCCATCCAGCGAGCAAGAGACGTATTTAAGACATTCATGATCTCTCTGGCAGCAGTCTTTGGAATCCTGCTTATCGCGATTAACGCGCTTCTTATCTTCATGGTCATCCATCCCGTTAATCGATTGTCTGGCATGGCCAGTAGCGTGAGCTTGGGGAATTCAGAGATAGGCGAGTTTCCTGTGTCAGGTAAGGATGAGATCGCGGAGCTATCGCATTCTTTCAATCGTATGGCAAGAAGCCTGGTCGAAGCGATGAAAATGCTCAGGGCTTAATTGCGATAGCTTCCTTTGCCTGGATGTCGCGAACGCGAATATTGTGGCGGTCGAGGTCGGTAACGCAGTTGTTGCTCCCTCACGACTCTGGGAAGCCCGCTTCCAGAAGAAACCGGGCACGCTCAGCCCCGTCTTTTAGATGTTCCCCAAGAATGAGATAGAGTGCCCGCAGGCTATCGGCGCGCGTCACTGCCCGTTCGGTCAGGACCCGGGAGATTGGGCCAACATATCGTGCCAGCAATTCGGCTGCATGACGGATCGAGTCTGGGGTAAGCTCCGCTTCGCGTGAAGCAGCCGATGGCTGCGATGCGCCCTCCACATTCGAAATTTCTTTCACTGCTTCGATCTGTGCCACGCCCTTAAGGAGCTCATCCCTTCGAGCAAGGAAGGCTTGACGATCTTTTGGCGACGGTAGCGTCGAGGCCAGAAGAGCGAACAGCTCTTTCTGATCTTTCGCTTTAGACGCGGCCCTTTGAACAATAATGCTCGCCATGGGACCGAGAAAAGTGGCGAGATACCTTTCAATGGGCCCAAGGGCCTCACGCTCTTTCTCTTTCCTTTGGAGATCGGCCTCTGAGCTCGAGGATGTGAGCGGGGAGGGAGCCGGACTTCTCAATGCTGAATCGCTGGACACCGCCGGGGCGATGGCTGGCAACTGCGTCGCGGGCGCGGCCGATGGCTCAGAGTCGGAGCCGCTGAGAACGACTGAAGTCGTGTCACGCATGACTCGCTGCAATTCCGCGCGCATGTCGGCCGCGTGCTGGAAACGCAGTTTGCGGTCCTTCTCAAGTGCCCTGTTGATGATGTGTTCGAGTTCCGTCGGCAAATCTGGATTCAGCCGCACCGGCGCAACCGGCGCCCGATGGAGAATGGCGTCGGTGATGAGGCCGGAAGTCTCGCCGCGAAATGGCAGCATACCGGTGGCCATTTCATAGATCACCACGCCGAAGCTGAATAGATCCGTGCGCGCGTCGAGATCCATGCCGCGCACCTGCTCGGGAGACATGTAGGCAACGGTGCCAAGAGTGGTGCCCGGGCTTGTCAGCGCTTCGGGAGCGACGCTTGCGGTTGCGAGCGTCGAGACGCCGGCGGTTTCCGCGATCTTGCGAGCTCCAATCGGCGTGAGCTTTGCAAGGCCGAAGTCTAGGATTTTCGCGTGGCCTCGCTTGGTCACAAAAATATTCGCCGGTTTGATATCGCGGTGCGCGATGCCTTCGGAGTGGGCGGCGTCGAGACCCTCGGCAACTTCGATGGCTACTTCGAGCAAACGATCGAGCGGCATCGGCTTGGAGGTGACCATGTGCTTCAGAGTCATACCATCCAAGAATTCCATTGCGATGAACGGCTGGTTTTGATTTTGCCCAATTTCGTAGATCGTGCAGATGTTGGGATGATTCAGCGCCGAAGCTGCGCGGGCCTCGCGACGGAAGCGTTCGAGCGCTTGAGGGTCGCGCGCGACGTCATCGGGAAGAAATTTCAGAGCGACAAAGCGGCCGAGTTCGGTATCTTCAGCTTTGTAAACCACGCCCATGCCGCCGCCGCCTAGCTTTTCGAGGACGCGGTAATGCGAAATGCTTTGCCCACTGAGCGGTCGAGAATCTGCCATTTGGCGCACATCTTAGGTGCGCTCTGAACCCGAAGTCAATGGGAGGCGCCTGGAGGAGAGCAGCGAGTCATATCCACTTGCCTGATTAACGCATTATAAAAGGGCGCCCCTTTCGAGTAGGTTTGATCGTTCGCATCAACGCCTACGGGAAAGGAGCACCCTCATGAATGACGCAAAGTATATTGGGCTGGATGTTCATCAGGCAACGATCTCGGCTGCCGTTCTGGACTCCACCGGCAAGCTGGTGATGGAGTCCATCCTCGAAACGAAAG
>JBGPZR010000271.1:0-3962 GCA_041493845.1 Terriglobia bacterium
ACTCAAGAGCAGCAGCGCCAGCGCGGCGAATCCGCCGAGCAAAATCATCGAAAATTGCCGGTCGGCGATCGAGCTGGCGATAATCTCGTCCATCGTCTGCGCGCCGGAGATCACCTGCTGGCTGCTCATCTGCTCGCTGGTATGACGAATGGCTTCGAGCAGCGCGGGCGCGGCTCCGGAAGATCGCAGGATGATTCCCGAGCCGGAAGGCGTCATGGAGATAAAGCCGTCGGGCATCTGCATGCAGGGAAGATACGTTTGCGCACGCAGCGGATTTTGAGCGTCGGAAGCGAGCCCCCACTGGTTGACGTGGCCGACCACACCTACAATCTCGGCCTTCTCGTCAACATTTTCCATGTTGATGCGTTTTCCGATCGGGTCTTCATTGCCGAAATACTTGCGAGCGAAAACATCGTCAACGACGGCGACGAGGGGAGCGTGTTCGTTGTCCTGCGGCGTAAAGAAACGCCCGCGCTGGAGCGGGATCTCCATCACCTTCAGGTAGTCCGGCTCGACCACATATTTCACCGCCCAGTTCATTTCGTTCTGGGTCTGCGGCTTCGGCTGTCCATCGAGCCAGAAAAGTTGCTCGTCGTCTCCGCCCATGGGAAGAGCGGCCCATGTGAGCGAAATCGCTTGAACGCCGGGTGTGGACCTGAGCTTGTCGTCGAGATTGCGAAACGCGGCCCGAATCGCGTCCGGGGGCGCGTTGATCATCGATGGGGGAAGCGAAATCCCAAACGTCAGAACATTTTCCGGACGGAATCCCGGATGGACGCTCCACAGCCGCCCAAGAGTGCGGATCATCAGTCCCGCGCTGATCAAGAGCACCAGCGCCATTGCAATTTCCACCACCACGAACACGCTCTGCGCGCGGTGTCGCGTGCCGCTCCCGCCGCGCTCGCTTTCCTTGAGCGTCTCGTGCAAAACTGGTTTCAGCGTTCTTGGCGCCGGGGCCAGCCCGAAAAGAATCCCGGCCGCCACCGATATCGCCATGGTGAAAATCAGCACGCGGGCGTTGAGGCCAATCCCGGCGGCGCGCGGCATCGTAATAGGAAGGTTTTGCAGCGCAGCGTGTGTGCCCCAGGCTGCCAGCAACAACCCAAACCCGCCGCCCGCTATGCCGAGGAGAATACTTTCGGTAAGCAACTGGCGAATGAGCCGGCCCTGCCTCGCGCCGAGCGCGGCGCGAATCGCGAATTCGCGCGTGCGTGCGGTCGAGCGCGCGAGCAGTAGGTTCGCGACGTTGGCGCACGCGATCAGCAGCACGAAGCAAACCGCGGCAAGCAGCAGGAGCAGGAACGGGCGGACAGCTCCCACCATGTCCTGCTTAAGGGGAAACACTGCCGCGCCGATGCCCTTGTTGCTATCCGGGTACGCCACAGCGAGATTCCGGCTCACTTCACCCATATCGCCCCGCGCCTGTTCGATCGTGACTCCGGGCTTGAGCCGGCCGATTCCATGAATGCCCAGACCCGCACCGCGCTGGAGAAGCAGCGGATTGGTCCACTGCCCGATGGGCACGTACACGTCGCTCGTGCGGAAACTCCGAACCAGCAGATCAAATTTTGCTGGAAGCACGCCGACGATCGTGTAGTCCTTGCCATCAAGCGTGATTGGTTTCCCCACAATTTCAGGCGATGCTCCGAATTTGCGTTTCCAAAATCCTGCGCTGATCAGCGCGACCGGGGCCGCGCCCATCTGATCTTCTCCGGATGCGAACGTGCGCCCGATGACGGGGTTCACACCCAGCAGCGGGAAAAAATCCGAGGAAACAAATTCGGCGCGCAATTGCTCGGCTTCACCGCTGCCGGTAAGACCGAATGAATATGTCCGCGCGATAGCCATGGAGGAAAACGTGCGGTTGTTTTTTTGCCAGTCGCGAAAATTAGGATACGAAATCGAGCCGGTTGCGAAATTCGGCTTGCTCTCAGAGAGAGTGACGAGTTGCTCCGCGTGCGGAAATGGCAGCGGATTCAACAGCACGCCATTCACCACCGAGAAAATTGCCGTGTTGGCGCCGATTCCCAGGGCGAGCGTGAGAATGGCGACGGCAGTGAACCCAGGGTTTCTGCGCAGCATGCGAAACGCGTAGCGCGCGTCCGCCCAGAGCGTCTCAAGCCAGAATCCGCGGCGCTGCTCGCGGCAATCTTCTTTCACGCCTTCGACGGCGCCGAATTGCATCACCGCCTGCCGCCGTGCTTCTGCCGACGTCATACCGGCAGCGATGTTCGCCGCAGTTTGGCGCTCAATGTGGTCGCGCAGCTCTTCGCTCAAATCCTGCTCCCAGCTTTTTCGCCCGAACCATCGCCGCAAGAATTTCATCGCTTGCCCCTTCCCATCTTTCCCGAAGAGCGATTGTTCGCTCGCTTCGCTCACTCAGAACGATGCCGGTGGTCCTGCGAACACATTTGGGGCGAACAGCCCGTGAATCGTCAGGCCCGCTCGAGAATCAATGCCACGGCCGACGAGATGCGTTCCCAATCGGCCATCTCTTTTTCGAGCTGCGTGCGCCCTGTCTTCGTGAGCGAGTAATACTTCGCGCGCCGGTTGTTGTCCGAAGCGCCCCACTCGGCGCGGATCCAGCCCTTGCGCTCCAGGCGATACAGCGCCGGGTACAGCGAGCCCTGCTGAATCTGCAGCACCTCGCGCGAGACTTGCTGGATGCGTTGCGCGATCCCCCAACCGTGCATGGGCTCGAGCGCCAGTGTCTTCAGGATCAACAAGTCGAGCGTGCCTTGCAGGATTTCAACCGACGGGGTCATTGCGCCCTCCTGTAGAATGGCTAAAGGTGAGACTGCCACTCCTCTTGTAGACTGTCAAGGGGAGATACTTTCTTCTGACACGACCTCCAGTAAAGGGTAAGCGGGGCGCGCGCTTTCACACCTCGACTACTTGGGCCGGTGCGAGACAATCACTCTGTTTTCAAGGGGGTACTAATACCCCGGTACCCGAAATTTATACCCTCTGAGCCATTGTTCCAGTCCGGCGCATTTCACAGAATCTCATTGCGGGTTGGGAGCTGCGATGCGGGGACGACGGTTCCAAAAGGAGCCGGGGCACGCTACCCAGCCCGTCCAAGCCCTCCTGCTGACGTATCCCTCCTGACCCCCGTTGGCAGGGGGCTTTGCGCCGGCCACCTTCGAACGCTACCCCAAGAGATCGATTGGCCCTCCTTCTGCATTCCACTAAATCGTGGCTCACTGTTGGTGGTGTTAAATTGTGTGGAATCATGGAAGGCCGGGAAGGCAAAGCTCGAGGTGCTGCCTGTTGCACAAGGGAGTGATGGTGAAAGCAGACACAGTCCAGGGCGCAGGGCAACGTGGACTGGCCGGCTTACTCGCCGGGATCCTGCTGCTCGCTGTGCCGGCGGAGGCCGCGGACTTGAAGCCGGCGGCGGTCGAAGGATTCAACCGCTACGTGCAGCTCACCGAAGCGCAGATCGATTCCCAGGAGGCACGTCACGAGCCATTTTTGTGGCTGGAGTCGCTGCCGGAGGAGCGCCGCGCGGCTGCTTACGCGCAGTTGCACGAGGGGAAAGTGATGATCGAGCGGCTGGAAACGCTCGACAGCGGAAAAAAGATTGATGTTCCCGGCGGGCTCGTCCACCACTGGATTGGCACGGTGTTTATTCCCGGCGCCACACTCGCGCAGACACTTGCGCTCGAGCAGGATTACGATCATCACCAGGATTACTTCCGTCCCGATGTGATCCGCTCGAAGGTGCTGCGGCATGAAGGCAGCGACTACCTGGTTCAATTGCGCTTCTACAAGAAAAAAATTATCACCTCGATCCTCGACACCGAACACCACGTTCACTATGGCGCGGTGAATTCCGCAAAGGCCTGGAGTCGCTCGTACACCACGCGCATTCAGGAGGTTGTGGATGCAGGAGAATCCGGAGAGCGGCTGGAACCGGAAGGACATGACCGCGGCTTTCTCTGGCGCATGAACACGTACTG
>JBGPZR010000294.1:0-3694 GCA_041493845.1 Terriglobia bacterium
GCCACAAGCTGGAACGACATTACCGCGACATGCAGGACATGGAGTTCACCGTCGAGAACGGCAAGCTCTACATGCTGCAGACGCGCACGGGGAAGCGCTCGCCCGCCGCGGCGTTCCAGATTGCCGTGGATATGAAGAACGAGCGCCTGATCACACTTGAAGAAGCACTTGAAAGAATCAAAGGTGAGGACGTCGAGCGCCTGTTCTATCCCGTGCTCGATCCCACGTTGCCGCGCCAGGAATTCGCGAGCCGCAGAATTACCACGGGAATCAATGCCGTGCCGGGCGCAGCGGTGGGCAAGGCCGTCTTCACTGCAGGGGAAGCCGAGGCCTGGGCGGCGCGCGGCGAGCGCGTGATTCTGGTGCGCCGCGAAACAAGCCCCGAAGATGTGGGTGGGATGTTTGTCGCGCAGGGAATCTTGACGGCCACGGGCGGAAAAACGAGCCACGCGGCGGTGGTTGCGCGTGGCTGGGGGAAATGCTGCATCGTCGGCGCCGAGAAATTGGAGATTGATGCCGAGAAAAAGCGCATGAGCTCAAACAGCCGCATCGTCCGCGAGGGCGAGTGGATCACCCTCGACGGCGGTGACGGCTCAGTGTACACGGGCGAAATCGCGCTGGTGCGCCCAGTGCCGCCGAAAGCTTTCGCCACGCTGATGAAATGGGCGGACCAAGTGCGCAAAATCGGCGTGCGCGCCAACGCCGATACGCCGCACGATGCGAAAGTAGCGCTTGAAATGGGCGCCGAGGGCATCGGCCTTTGCCGCACCGAGCACATGTTCTTCAAGGATTTCGAGCACCCCGAGAAGAGCATCGAGCGCCAGCAGGCCATCCAGGAAATGATCCTGGCAGACACGGTTGAGGCCCGCCGCAAGGCTCTCGACAAGCTCCTGCCGTTCCAGCGGCGCGATTTCATCGGGCTATTCGAAGTGATGAACGGGCTGCCGGTGGTGATCCGCCTGATCGATCCGCCGCTCCATGAATTCCTGCCGAAAGATCCTGCCAAGCAGGAGGCGCTTGCGAGAGACCTGGGCATCACGCGGGAGACGATTTTGCGGCGCATGGAACAGTTGAAGGAAGCGAACCCCATGCTCGGTCTCCGCGGATGCCGCCTGTGCATCATCTATCCAGAGATACTTGAGATGCAGGTGCGCGCCATCATTGAGGCCGCTATTGATTGCCAGAAGCGAGGCATTAAAGTAATACCTGAGATCATGCATCCGCTCACGTTCGACAAAAAAGAAATGAAAATTCTGGAAGTCGCCACGCGCCGCGTCGCCGACGACATCATTTCCAAAGCTAAAGTGAAACTTCACTATCTCGTCGGCACCATGATTGAGCTGCCGCGCGCGGCACTGCTAGCAGATCAAATCGCCGAGGTCGCCGAATTCTTCTCCTTCGGCACAAACGACCTGACGCAAACCACCATGGGCCTCTCGCGCGATGATGCTGGGCGCTTCCTCCCGGAATACGTGGACGAGCGAAAAGCCGCCATCCTTCCCGCCGACCCGTTCCAATCGATCGATATCCCGGGCGTCGGCATGCTGGTTGAGTGGGGCATCAAGCGGGGCCGGGCGACGCGCCCCAAGCTCGAAGTGGGCATCTGCGGCGAGCACGGCGGGGAAGCCGAGAGCGTCAAGTTCTGCCATCGCGTGGGAATGGATTACGTCAGCGCCACGCCCTTCTGCGTCCCCATCGCACGCCTCGCAGCGGCCCAAGCGGTGATAGAAGAAAAGAAGCGCAAGAAAAAGTAAGAGCGCCAAGCCGGCCAGGTCCGATCGGCGCAAGGAGCAGCACGCGATTCGACCACTGGACTCGCGGCCACTGATCATCGGAATTTGCGGGGGCACCGGCTCCGGCAAGACCACCATCACCAGCCGGATCATCGAAGCACTCTCCGAAAAAAACGTCATCGTTCTCGAGCAGGACAATTACTACAAGGGCTTTCCAGAGCTTTCCTTTGAAGAGCGTGTCAAAGTGAATTTCGACCATCCGGATTCGATGGATACGCCGCTGCTGGCCGAACACGTCCGCCGCCTGCGCGAAGGGCAGAGCATCGAGCGCCCCACCTACGATTTCGCGAATTTCCGCCGCGTGGACGAAACCGTGCGTATCGAGCCGCGCTCCGCCATCATCATCGAGGGCATTCTGATCTTCGAAAGCCGCCCCCTGCGCGACTTGATGGACATCAAGATTTTCGTTGACACCGACGCCGACCTGCGCTTCATCCGCCGCCTTGAGCGCGACATCCGCGAGCGCGGCCGCACCATGGAAATGGTCGTCCAGCAATACCAGCAAACGGTCCGCCCAATGCACATGGAGTTTGTCGAGCCATCCAAACGCTACGCTGATGTAATCATCCCCGAGGGCGGCCACAATGAAGTGGGCATTGACCTGGTGATTCAGAAGATCCGTTCGCTCGTTCCGCGCTAAGCGTTGGCACGCCGACAACTCGAGCGGAGGTTGAAGATTTCCATCCGCGGGCCTCTTAAACAATCACTTTAAGTTGAGAAAATCTCCGGTGAGCGCGCAAGGCAAGAAAAACTACGTCGGCATCTTGAGTGAAAAATAGATCGCGAGGAAACCGAAGATGGCGTCGGGAGCCCAGCCGGCAAGCAGCGGCGGCAACTGGCCGACCGAACCCATGGCTTCAAAGAGCGCAGCCGTGGCCCAGTAGACCACTCCAATTGCAACCGCGAGCGCCAGCCCGCCGACCGCGCCGCGCGTTCCAACCAGGAACGCGAAGGGCGCGCCGAGAAAAACAATAATCGCAGCGATCAGCGGGAACGCAAATTTCTTCTGCCACTGCACGGAGAGGCGCGAAGTGTCGAAGCCGGCCTGCTGCAGGCTGGCGATGTACTGCCCGAGCTGCCGCCAGTTCATCTGGTACGACTGGCGGACTTCGCGGCGGAAATAGCTGGGCGGCTCGGTAAGCTCCGGCAGAGAAGTCACGCTGAACGGAGCGTATTTCTTCACCTGCCCGCCCTGGAAGTCGCGCACCCAGCCGCCCGCGAGCGCCCAGGTGTCCTGTGTCGGCTCCCAGGTAGCGCGCGTCGCGAAGATGCGCCGGCGAATCTGGAACGTGTCGGGATCGAGCTCGAAAACGTTCAGGCCGCCGAAGAGCTGGCGGTCGGGGTCGAACAGCTCGTAATTGTAGATTTTATTCCGCTCGCCGAATATCCACTGTCGCGCGGGCTGAAAGTAAGTTTGCGCGGGGCGACCCTTGATCTGGTTCCGCAACGCGTCCTGGCGCTGATTGGCATACGGCAAGTACGTATCGTCGAGGACCAGCATGATCGCTGCCAGCGCTACCCCTGCCAGAAGGAGCGGTACCGCCAGGCGATATAAGCTCATGCCGCTGGCTTTGATCGCCACGATTTCGTTGCTCTTGCTCATGATTCCCAGCGTGACCAAAACAGCCACCAGCGCCCCGAGCGGAGCCAGCTGATACATCAGGTAGGGCGCCAGGTATCGGAAATAGTCCACCACGATCAGGAAAGGAACACGGTGGCGCGCAATGTCATCCAGCAACTCGAAAAAAGTGAACGTTTCGAACAAAAAGACAAAGGTGCCCATCAACAGCGCGAAGTACGAGAAGAACCTCCGCAGAATATACAAATCCAGCAGCCGCGGAAAACTTGAACCGTCGCGAGTACCCGCTTCTTGCAGGCCGCGATCTCCATTGGCCGGCCCC
>JBGPZR010000335.1:0-3232 GCA_041493845.1 Terriglobia bacterium
AACTGCAGGCCGCTGTGGCGGCGCGGGAGATCCTACGGCGGGGACCAACGACGGGCCGGGCTTCTGCGCCGGCGCGGGTGCAGCAGCTTTCGGTGCGGGCGCGGACTTCGGAGCTTCGGCCTTGGCCGGTGCAGGCGCGGGCGCCGCGGTGGCAGCCCCGGCGCCGCCGGCGTCAATCACGGCCACGATAGTTTGAATGGGCACCGTCTGGCCCTCGTTGACTTTGATTTCTTTCAGCACGCCGGCGGAGGGCGAGGGAATTTCCGCGTCCACCTTGTCGGTCGAGATCTCGAACAAGGGTTCGTCGCGCTCGATTTTGTCGCCGGGCTTTTTCAGCCACTTGGTGATGGTGCCTTCGAAAATGCTTTCGCCCATCTGGGGCATGATGACGTCCACAACCATGGTTTTCTCCTCAGAATTCAAACCTCAGGCGGCGCTGAGACACTCCTCGTGCCACACGCCGGGAATTCCTTCGAGCGTGTAGATTTCATCGCCGCCGTGGAAGAACTCGACGGACTTCACTCTGGCGACGGCTCCAGCGAAAGCAAGCTGTTCGGGCTCGAGCTCGTTGTGATACTGGCCGGCCTCGAGAATTTTTTCCAGAAATGCGCGGTCCGCCACGCGCACTTCGACGCCGACTTCAAACTCTGCGATGTTCAGACCCTTTGTCTTGCCCAAGACGAAGCACCCGCTTTCTAAGAAATCAGTATCTGGCCAGTTCGCGCGCGGCCGCAACAATTTTTGAGGCATTGGGAAGAAAATATTCTTCGAGGGGCGGCGAGTACGGCGTGGGCGTATCGAGCGCTGTGACGCGCGCGATGGGCCCGTCGAGATCCTCGAACGCGCCTTCGCAGACAAGCGCGGCGATTTCGCCGGCGATGCCGCCGGTGCGCGTGTCCTCGTGAACGATCAGCAGCTTGTTCGTTTTCTTCACCGAAGCGAGAATCGTTTCGCGGTCGAGCGGCAGCAGCGTGCGCAGGTCAATCACTTCGGCTTCGATTCCTTCTTTCGCAAGTTCGCCTGCGGCTTCGAGTGCCGGGTACATCATCGCCGCGTAGCTGAGGATGGTCAGGTCGCGGCCTTCGCGGCGCACGGCAGCTTTGCCGAGCGGCACCGTGAATTCGCCAGCCGGCAATTCTTCTTTGATGCGGCGATAGAGAAATTTATGCTCGAAAAAGAGCACGGGATTATTGTCGCGGATGGCGGATTTCAGCAAGCCCTTCGCGTCGTGGGCCGTCGAAGGATAAACGACTTTCAAGCCCGGCGTGTGCACGAAATACATCTCCGGGTTCGCGGAGTGGAACGGGCCGCCATGCACGCCGCCGCCGGAAGGCCCGCGGATAACCATGGGGACGGGCGCGCCCCAGCGGTAATGGGATTTCGCGACGAAGTTGGTGACCTGATTGAAGCAGCAGGCGATGAAATCTATGAACTGCATTTCGACGATGGGCCGGAGGCCTAGATAGCTCATGCCGCAGGCGGCGCCAACGATGGCGGTCTCTGCGACGGGCGCATCAATCACGCGCTCGGGGCCGAATTTCGCAAGGAGCCCTTCGGTGACTTTGAATGCGCCGCCGTACACGCCGATATCTTCGCCGAGCGCGACGACTGCAGGATCGCGGTCCATCTCCTCGAAGATTGCTTGCCGGATTCCTTCGAGCATGGTGACGGGAGCCATGGTCAGCGCCTCCCTCCTTTATCCTGCGAGGCCTGGCGGAAGGACTTGTCCTTGGGCCCGCGGCCGAACGGGACTCGCGGGGCGGCTGCGCTTGCATCCTCCGTCTTCACGGGTGCTTTGGCGGGCGGCTTGGCGGCGGCTTTCGCGAGCGGCTTCCCTGCCGGCTTCGATGATTTAGCGCCGTTCCCAGCGGAAGCGGCAGCTTGTTTCGCGCCGACGGCGACTTTCTCCAATGCGCCGAATCCTTCCACGTGCCAAGCGGCTTCGACGCTGCAATGCGGCGGCGTGAGATCCTTCTTCGGGCGTTGCCAGTCGGCCGAGATGTTGTGGCAGCCTTCTTCGCAATACACGCCCTGGGCGGCAAGCTCGGGCGGAGGCAGTGGCGATTCCTCCGCAAACTTCTGGTCTTCGTCCAATTCGCGCTCGATGCGCGCGTCGATTTCAGACTTGGTCTTAGCGTCCCAGAGCTTGTTCTCGGTGAGATATTTTTCGTAGCGCGCGAGCGGGTCGCGGGCTTTCCAGTATTCGAACATTTCTTTGGGTACGTATTCGGCGGGGTCGTGCTGGGCATGACCCTTCATCCGCATGGTTTTCACTTCGATGAGCACGGGACCGCGTCCGGCGCGGGCTTCTTCGACGGCGTCTTTGGTGGTGTCGTAAACGGCGAGGACATCGTTGCCGTCCACAATCCGGCTCTGGATGCCGTAGCCACGCGCGCGCTCGGCCAGATCCTTCACCGGAGACTGGCGCGAAACCGGCGTTGAATAAGCCCACTGATTGTTTTCCAGCACCAGGACGAACGCGGCGCGCTGCTGCGCCGCAAAAATCAGGCCCTCGTGGAATGCGCCGGTCGAAGAACCGCCGTCGCCGATCCATGTGAGCGCGACAATTTTCTGGCCGAGGTAACGGCCGGCCATGGCCACGCCGGTCATCACCGGAATCAGATCGCCAAGCATGGAGATGGGGGAGACGGTATGGCGGACTTTCAAATCGCCGAAGTGGCTGGTGCCGTCTTTGCCGAGCGTGGGCGAAGTGTATTTGGCCATGTGCTGCGTGAAAATATCACGCGGCTTGTAACCCTTCACCAGCAGGGCGCCGATGTTGCGGATCAGGGGAGCGAGCCAATCGCGCTTTTCAAGAGCGTAAGCGGTGCCGACAGAAACGGCTTCCTGTCCGAGGCTCGAGTACAGCCCGCCGACAATTTTGTTCTGGCGGAACAGGCGCACCATGCGGTCTTCGAGCTGGCGATTGAGCTGCATGTAATAGTACAGATCGAGGTGCTGCTCCCGCGTGAGGGGATGGTTCATGCCTCGCTCCCTTTTCCAATGCCCGCTTCGAGCAGTGCGCCGGCGGGTGTCTCGCGGTTCGACGCTGCTTCTTCGAGCTCGCGGGACGAAACCGAAATCATGGCGCGGCCGAACACTTCACCGAAGCGCGCGATCAGCCGCGGCCGCAGTTCGCCAGTGCCGACGGCGCGGCCGAGAATGCGCTCGAGCGACGCGGGGCGCTTGTCCGCGATGCCGCAGGGGACAATCAAATCAAAAAATCGCAGAT
>JBGPZR010000065.1:0-8461 GCA_041493845.1 Terriglobia bacterium
CGGATCCACGTGCGAGCTGCCCACGTTACGCATCGCGCTTGCCGAGCAGTTCTGCTCGTGGTCGGCGTGCAAGATGAACAGCACGTCGAGCGCGCGCTCCAGGGTCGGGTTCGGGTGGTACTTCAGCTCGGTGGTTTTGAACAGCATGTTCAGGAAATTCCCGGTGTAGCTCAGGTCGTTGTCCGGATAGGCGAACTGCATTCCCAGGCTGTGGCGATAACAGAACGCAGCGAGCGTCGGCATCTTGCCGATCAGGCGATAGGTCTGCTTGTGCCGCGACTCCTCGTTGAAGACGTCTTTGGCGTCTGGATAAAACGTCGAAAGCGCCGCGATGGTGGAAATCATCATGCCCATCGGATGAGCGTCGTAGTGAAAGCCGTCGAGGAACTTCTTGATGCTTTCGTGGATGAAGGTATGGTGCGTGATGTGGTAGGTCCACTCGTCGAGTTGCTTGCTCGTGGGCAATTCTCCGTGCAGGATCAAGTACGCCGTCTCCAGATACGTGCTCTTTTCCGCCAGCTCTTCGATGGGAAAGCCGCGGTAGCGCAGGATGCCCCGGTCACCGTCGATGAACGTGATGTGGCTCTTGCACAAAGCCGTGTTATTGAATGCTGGGTCATAGCTCATCAGACCAAAGTCATGTTCATCCACCTTGATCTGCCGCAGGTCCAGCGCGCGGACCGTGCCGTTCGTGACGGGAAGCTCGTACTTCTTCCCGGTGCGGTTGTCGATGACGGTGAGAGTATCCGGGCCCACGCGTCTGGCCAATTCGTCCGCGGTTAGCGGCGCTGGTTTGACAGGATTCATTGGTCTACCCCTCCTCGGCGGGGCGGAGATGCTCCGTCAATGTACCACCAACCGTGCCGCCAGCGGGAGTCGTACGCGTCCTGCGCACCCGCGCGGGCGAAACGTCACCGACTGCATCCTCTATAGCGCACAGCCAGCTATCCGCTCGGACCGGGTACGCCGGAGGCTTCGGATCACTTTGCCGGTTTCGATGCTTGCGCCCAGAAACTTACAGGCGGCGTGCTTAGCTCCTGTTGGCGGCGGGGCAGGCAGGGCAATGCAGCCCGGCAACGGCGTCGCATAGAGGAGGGCGCGAGGTTCCCGCAGGCACAGGCTCGACTCAACGAACGGCGTCGTTCGGCGGCTGGGTCAAGACTACGGTGCACAAGTTGTCAACGGATTCCCAAGCGGTGTGGCGTCGCTGTAATCGGAAGACCACCCAACCCTGAATCAGCAAATGCGTAGACGCAAAAATGAGGAGCTTGCTATTGGACGCAGGCCATCGTTCCGCTTCGCAAAGTATCTTGTCCACTGCTCCTCTGGCGAGAGATGTTCGGCGACCTCGAAACCGAGCCGGGAGGCCTCTTCTAGCAAGGCATTTGGGTCAAAAGTAGATTTGAGAGGCTCGCCGCGGCGGGCTGTGAATTTTCTGATTTTTTCTCTCGTTTTTTTTGCGTTCGCGGAGAGAAGTTCATCGGAGATCCGGTAGTCAAACACAAGTTCGCTGCCCGGAGTAGCATACGTTGCTACTGAGCGGAGGGTGCTGAGGACGGTTTCCCGGCTGAGATAGAGAGTTGTGCCCAGCCAGGAGAAAAATGTTCGCGAGGTAGGCGAATGAGAGGACTTCGCCAGACCCTCGGCGATCGTTTCTCTTTCCAGATCAACCGGGACGAATTCCAGATTGGGGGGTATCGGGATTCGCAGTCGATTGAGACGTTTCCGCTTCATCATCTGAGTCGCCGGATGGTCCAACTCGTAAACTTTCAGTGAGGGGATTAAATCTTGCCGGCGCAGCGCAAACGAATCCAGGCCTGCACCGATCAGCACGTCCTGTCGCATGCCGGCGGAGATTGCATTGTCCAATTGATCTTCTGCGTATCGACTTCGTGCCAGTATCTGCCCGTGTAACGGGCGGAAGGCACCCAAGATTTTCTTCATGACCAGCCAGTGCAAAAGGCGATTCTCGCAAATAACACGCCAGGTAGCGCTGGTCAGTTGAACGGCAAATGGGTCTTCAAATAGCAATGGCCGGTCGTAGAGCAGGTGCGCTGCCCTCACCGCAGCTACGAATTCGGCCGTCCTGCTTGGTTTCCCTTTCTCCATCTGGCTTCCTGCGCTCGGGCTGGCAGCGACCGGTGCCGGCGGCGGCTGACCCACCAGGCGCAGGCATCTACGCATCGCGGACCATGGACGGCGTTTGCTTTCTGCCTCGCCAAGAGCTTATACCAGCTTGCCTCGCCCTTCCATTACTTCGCCGACCACCTCGGCACTTCCCGTGTGCTACGCAAAAAACTCATTTCGTGCGTAATAGTATGATGAATCAGAGCCTTGTCCCAGCCGGTTTCGAGCTAAGAAAAAAGGCTGTTCTCGGCGGATTGCATCATGAATATCGGCTTGAAAGAATGGTGGCGTGATGTCGACGAGGTTTTTGCGCACCACACCTCTACATGAAACACCAACGGCTACATTCCGTTCTGGCGAAGATGGTCGAATTCTTCGTTCGGGTCTTGCGTATTCAAGTCGATTCTGGATAAGTACAGGTGTTTCCCGTACCGGCGCCCGCCCGTCCGGCCCAAAGCAGCCGTAGTTTGGATCGAAAGTGCGGGCACCGCCGCAGGCGGGCGCTGGCCTCTCAGGGTGTGAGGTCGGACGCTGAACCCGAGGGGTGATGGAATCAATCGCATGGATTTGTTCCCAATCTTCCTGAAGCTGGAGGGGCGCCGATCTTTGGTTGTCGGAGCGGGCGCGATCGGTGAAGAAAAGATCGAAGGACTGCTCCGCAGCGGCGCAGAGGTGTGCGTAGTGGCGCCGCAGGCGACACCACGAGTGCGGGGCTGGGCGCGCGCTGGGAAAATTCTCTGGGACGTTCGCGCGTTTCGGCCGGCGGATTTGATCGGCGCTTTCGTGGTCATCGCAGCGACTTCCTCTCCGGCACTGCACAAAAAGATCTACCGGGAGGCGCGGAGACGCGGAGTCCTGTGCAACATCGTGGACGATCCCGCGCACTGTGACTTCTATTACCCCTCGGTAGTCCGGAGCGGCCCGCTGCAAATTGCGATTTCAACAAGCGGGCAAAGCCCGGCGCTCGCGCAGCGGTTGAGGAAAGAACTTAAAAGCGTCTTCGGCCCCGAGTATGGAGCGTGGCTCGTGGAACTGGGGAAAAAGCGGGAAAAGCTGCGGTCGGTCAATATTCCTCCGGAACGCCGCCGGAAGCTGCTCCACCGGTTGGCAAGTCACCGCGCATTCGAAGAGTTTCTCCGCCGACAGAAGGAAAAATCCGCGAGGCGGCGGCACCGGCACCCTCCCGCTCGATTCCGGGATTGAGAATTCCGATTGCTTCCATCCATATTTCGATGAAACAGGACTCTCTACGCGACTGGTAAGATCACACCTCCTTGAGACGGCCGGGCGATTTCAACATGCTTCTCGGAGAATTCTTGTGCTCCGGTCTTCTCCCGAAACGTAGGAGAACGCCGGCGTGCCGATCGATGACGGCCAAATTCGCATGAAACCAAAAGTCTATCTCATCGGGGCCGGCCCGGGGGACCCGGAACTGCTGACGGTAAAAGCTCATCGGATCCTTCGCCGGGCCGACGTTGTGCTCCACGACGAACTCGTCAGCCGGGGAATCCTGGATCTCGTGCGGCCGTCGGCTCGTGTGCAAAACATCGGAAAACGGTGTGGGAGACAGAGCATCCGCCAGGAAGAAATTCATTCCCGTATGGTGAGCTGTGCCCGGGAAGGGCTGACAGTGGTGCGCCTGAAGGGCGGCGACCCGCTCGTTTTTGGCCGCGCCAACGAGGAGATAGCGGCCTTGCGCGCATGCGGAGTCGAATTTGAAATCATTCCGGGCGTGACCGCCGCCTTGGCCGCTGCCGCCTCGGCCCGAATCTCGCTGACGGACCGGAGACTGGCCTCGCGCGTGACCTTTCTCACCAATCATTGGTGCGCGGGGAAGGCCGCACCGGATATGACGCACGAGGCCTCCTCGGGCGCGACGGTTGTCGTATACATGCCCGGCGGCGACAACGCGCTGCTCTCCCGACGCCTCCAGGCGGCGGGTTTCAACGGGGACACGCCCTGCGTGATTGTGTCGCGCGCAAGCACGTCCGAAGAAGTGGTTCTCTGCACGACCGTGGCGGAGTTGCCAAAGACCCCGCACCTTCCTGCGCCTTGCGTGCTCCTCGCAGGGGCTGTTGTCGCGGCCGCGATCTGCCCGCGCCGGGAAGACGAGGCGGAAGCCGAAGCTTTGCTTGGCATCGCTGCAGCAAACGAAGACGCGCCGGCTTGCTGAGCTCCGGTGTTTCTCAGACGCAAGGAAAATGTTATCGGGTGGAACCGCGTTTCAGCTCTTCGCTCAGGATGAGGGCCTCGGCAACTTCCTTCATGGACTTGCGCCTCTGTCGGCTCTGCTTTTGCAAGGTGAGGTACGCCTGTTCCTCCCCGATCCCCAGTTCGCGCTGGAGGATGCCTTTAGCGCGCTCAATCACCTTTCGCGATTCGAGCTTCTCGGAGAGCAATGCGGTTTCGCTCTCGAGCCGCGCCATTTCCATTTCGGCGCCGACCAGGAAACCCAACATCGAAATCAGCCGAACTTCGCGTTCGCTGTGCAAGTGCGGTGCGCGATGCTGGAGGTTGATGACACCCACCAGCCGCCCACGGGAAAGGACCGGCACCGAAAGGAAAGCCTCGTATCGGTCCTCCGGCAATTCATTGAAGAATTGGAAGCGAGGATCCTGGAAAGCGTTGCGTAGTACTGCGACGGGCTCCAGGTGTTCTGCCACCCAACCCGTGATGCCCTGCCCAACCTGCAGTTTGAGACGGTCAATCACCTCCGGGTGGGGATTCAGCGAGGCGCGGAGGACTAGCTCGTCGTTTTCGAGCGCGTAGATGAAGCAGGAGTCGCATTTCACCAGTGCGGCAACGAATTCCACGATCCGGGCCAGCACTTCATGGAGCGGATCGGCCGCAGCGATGCGGCTCGCAACCTCGTGGAGAAAGTCGAAATCGGGATCCGGCATGGCGGGCGAACGAGAACTCTCTTCCATGGCCAGAGGCTACCGGGAGGCAAGCAAGCCTGTCCAATTCCATTTTTTGATGCGGCAAATCAAGGTCTGCAAATCTTCCCAAGGGGCCAGCCACGAAGGACGGGAATCAATCCGTTTTCTGCTCCAGCCGTTCCCCCGATTTCATGCATCGGCACTCCTTCCCAACCCATCTCCGGCCGCGCGCGCTGCTTCACTCACAAGGATTCCCATCCTCGGATGGGAAGGCTCGATGTTGACACCTAGGCCGTGCTTGCGGAGTTCCTGGGAAGTAATCGGCCCGATCGATCCCACCAGGATTTGCCCGAAGGCGCGGCGGACGGTCTCGACCAGATTCAATTCCTCCGCCACTTTCAGCAGATGAACGACCTGGACGGAAGTGGTGAACAGAACGACGTCAATTTCGCCTCGAGCAATTGCCTCGACAGCGGTGCGAAGCGGGCCGACGTCATCCGGCATCGCCCATTGGTAGACCGGAACTCGGGTGACCTGAGCGCCGCGCTGCGTCAGGCCCGCCAGCAATTCCGGATTCGAAGATCCGTATTCCTGTAGGGCAACGCGGGAGCCTTGCAGGGGCAGCAAATTCCCTCTTTCGTCGAGTGCCTGAAGCAAATCGCGCCACGTATTTGGCTCGGGAACGACAATCGTCACCTGCACTCCCAGTTCTTTGAGCGCTGCCACAGGCTTGGGCCCGCGCGCCACTACGGTCACGCGGCGCAGAGCCTGGGCGAATTGCTCGCGCGGATAGACCGTCTCGGCGACTCGCGTGAGCACGCGCGTTCCCACGCCGGTCAGGAAGATAACCATGTCCAATCGGCCATCGGTGAGCGCGCGAGCGAACGCCAGGGCTTCGGGATTTGATTCCAGCGGAACTTCCTGCATGGACGGCACGACTATGGCCTGGCCGCCGTGACGGGTTATCAGGGTGGCCATTTCTCGGGCGCGGCGGCTCTCGAGAGACAACACTCGCAGCCCGGAAAAACTTTCGACATAGCCCGGTCTTCCACCCTTCAATCCTGCTGCCGTTTTCGGATGCCCACGCGACAACCTCGGTCGAATTCTTTGTGCTCCGACCTCCGACGCTCCTTTGTTGTGCGGACCCCAGCCCCCGTCAGGCCGGATTGATGTCCGCTGTCTGAGCAAAAACTGTTTGCCCTTCCGGTGGGAGAAGCACTGCGATTCCCTCTTGCTTGCTTTGGGAGTCGGTTTGAGTCGGATACGTCACGAAGAGCGCTAGTCCAGTGAAAAGCGCTCCGGAAAGAATGTTGCCGATAGTGACCGGGAGTTGGTTCCAAAACCACCACTGGCCGATGGAGACCGGCGCGCCGAACAGTATTCCTGTGGGAATCACAAACATGTTGACGATCGAGTGCTCATAACCGAGCGCGAAAAATGTCAGGATGGGCAGCCACATTGCGGCGATTTTCCCGGCTGTGGAGCGTGAGACCATGGCCAGCACTACACCGATCGTCACCATCCAGTTGCACAGGACACCCTTCACAAATGCTGCCCCCCAGCCGCTCGTGCCCAGCGCCATGTACCCGAGTGTCTTTTTCTGTGCTGCTTGCTTCAACAGGTCTCCGATCGCCGCGCCGCTGGTGGCGCCGCAGTTCGTGACGGCCCAATAAAACAGCACTCCGTAAAACACGCACCCGATGAGATTCCCGAAATACACCCAGCCCCAGTTTCGGACCAGGCGCGCGAACGAGATCTCGCCCGCCATCAGGCCCGCCGGGAGCAAAGCAAAATTGCCCGTTGCCAGTTCCATTCCAAGCAGCACCAGCATGACGAACCCGACGGGGAAGAGAATTGCGCCCACGATGGGCGGCATGCCCTGCGACGACACCACCACCGCCAGGGATGTGGCATAGCCAAGAAACACGCCCGCCAGGATTCCGCGGAGGAGCATGTCGCGGATCGAAAGGCCGGCCTTCTTTTTCGCCGCTGCCAGCGCGTCCTGCATCACTTCATTCGGATTAACGTAATCCATCATGGCGATTCCTCCAGCGTTTCATTTGAAAACGTTCTGCCTCGCTGCTGCAAGGAGCACGACGTACTGAGAACGCGCTTCAGTCCGCTGCGCTCGCGGATGCGCTGGGCAGCTCGCGCGGCGCCAAATCCGCCACATCGGCGGACAGCGGGAAACGGCGGCTTTCCTCCGCATGCTGTGCCGCCCGTTTCGACTTGTAGTATTTCTCGATGACTCCAGCTACCACGCCCGGCAACGCTTCGTCGCAGGGCGCCGGACTCAGGATCTCCTCCCCCGCCACGGCATCGGGGCCCGTCCGCCCACCCACGTAGATGGCCACCGCATCAATCACTCGGCATCCGACGTTCATCCGCAGACCCCGCAGACCGATATCGGCGGCCTGGTGATTGCCGCACCCTGCCGGGCACCCGGACCAATGAATCGTCAGGGATTTCGATCCGGTTCCAAGCTTTTGCTCAAGCGCCCGAGAAAGCTCGACGGCGCGGCTCTTTGTCTCAATCTGCGCGAGGTTGCAGAAATCCGTCCCGGTGCAAGCGACTAGATTCCGGAAAAAGGGAGAAGGGGAGGGCGAAAACCGCTCAAGCAGCGGTTCCGCGAGTAAGGCGTCCACCCGGTTTGTGGAGACGCAGGGAATGACCGCATTTTGGGCGGTCGTGAGGCGCACTTGCCCGTGGCCGTAAACTTCCGCCAGGTGCGCCAACTCCTCCATCTCCTCGGGCTTCAATCTGCCTGTGGGAACACAGATTCCGACGGCAACGAAACCGGGCTGCTTTTGTCGTGTGATCCCCAAATGATCCGCGTGCGAAGTGCGTCGCATGTCCTTGCCCTGCGATTCGAGCGTATGTCCCAGCCGCGTTGTCAATTCGGCCCGCAGCTTCGGGATTCCCCATTCCTCGATCAAAAATGCGAACCGGCACTTGGCGCGCGCCTCCCGCGGGCCGTGATCACGGTAAATTTTGACGAGTTCGGCCACCGCTTCCGCCGCATGTTCTGGCTCGACAAAGACGTCCAGCGGGGAAGCCACCGTGAAACCACCGGAGCCCATCTTTCCGCCTACCAGGATGTGAAAACCGCTCCGGCCGTTCTTGCGCGCCGGAACCAAGGCGATGTCCTGCGACTCGTTGTGCGTGCAATTCTCTAGGCAGCCGGTGACCGTAATATTGAATTTTCGCGGGAGATTCGTGTACTCGGGGTTCCCCTCGGACCCGACCATGATGCGGTCCAGTTCCCGGACGACGGCGGAACCATCCAGCAACTCCTCCGGCGTCAATCCGGCCAGGGGACAGCCGTTGATATTTCGGACGTTGTCAATTCCCGTTTGCAACGAATGAAGGTCAACGCCGCGGAGTTTCTCCCAGATTTCCGCAACGCGATCCAGCGTAAATCCGCGCAATTGAATCTGCTGGCGCGTGGTGATGTC
>JBGPZR010000251.1:0-4183 GCA_041493845.1 Terriglobia bacterium
CGCAACCAGCCCCGATTCCCGAATTACCGGCAGAAGCCAGGGATTGATTTGGACGCGTTTTATCGCGGCGTGAATCCGGTGTGGACCGGCTCGATGCCGGAGACGGTTTTCTATGGGCGCGATGGGCGCATCGCGGGGCATTTGATTGGTGAGCAACCGCGAGCGACCTTTGAACAAGCGATTCGCTCAATCCTGGCAGTTTCTGGGGCGCCGAAATCAGGTAGGTAGCTCGGCAGCGCGGGATCGTCTTCAAATTTGCGGCCCGACAATTTCGATGCATTCCTCCGGAGGCGTTCCTCATGCTTCACACCCGTGGAAACAAGCTGACTTGGCTCGGGCATTCCGCGTTCCGCATCACCACGCCGAGCGGCAGTGTCATCCTGATAGATCCTTGGGTGCTGTCGAATCCGATGACGCCCGCACCCGACAAGAAATTCGACCGGATTGACGTGATGCTTGTGACGCACGGACACTTCGACCACATCGCTGATGCGGTCGTACTTGGCAAACAGTTCAAGCCGCAAGTGGTGGGAATCTTCGAGACCTGCGGCTGGCTGGAATCCAAGGGCGTTCCCAACACGAACCCGATGAACAAGGGCGGCACGCAGAAAGTGGGCGAGATCGAAATCACCATGGTCAACGCCGTCCATTCCTGCGGGATTCAAGATGGCGACCAAGTGATTTATGGCGGCGAAGCCTGCGGGTACATTGTCCGCCTGCCCGGAGGATTGACGATTTATCACGCCGGCGACACTGCCGTCTTCGGCGACATGAAAATGATCGGCGAACTGTACGGACCCCACCTGGGGCTCCTGCCTATCGGAGACCGGTTCACGATGGGACCTCGCGAGGCGGCCCTCGCGGTCCGTTTGCTCAATGTGCACCATGTCGTGCCCATGCACTACGGGACGTTTCCGGCGCTCACCGGGCGGCCCGAAATGCTTCGCGAGTTCACCAGCGATTTCCCGAGCCTCGAGATTCACGCACTCAAGCCCGGCGAATCGATTGGATGACCGCTGGCAGTTTGTAAGAAGGGAAAAACCATGCCCGGCATTCTCGAAAAGCACGTTGAGAAGTATTTGGATAGCCTGCTGCCGAAGCGCGACGCCGTCCTGGCAGACATGGAGAAATACGCCAGCCGGCGCAAGATTCCAATCATCGGACCTGCTTGCGGGCGGCTGCTTCACCTGCTGGCGCAGATTTCGGGCGCCAAGCGGATGTTTGAAATGGGCTCGGCGATCGGGTATTCCACGATCTGGCTGGCGCGCGGTGCCGGCGCCGACGCCGAGATTTATTACACCGACGGGGACCCGGAAAACGTGCGGCGCGCGCGCGATAATTTTCGCCGCGGCGGAGTGGAGGACCGCATTCAACTGCTGGTCGGCGACGCGGTGAAATTAATTGATGACGTCTCCGGCGCGTTCGACCTGATTTTCATAGATGTGGACAAGCACCAATACCCGGACGCGCTGCGCAAGGCTGTTCCGCGCCTGCGCAGCGGAGGATTGCTGATCACAGACAACGCGTTGTGGTCGGGCTACACGGCGCGCCGCTCGAAGGACGTTTCGACGCGCTCGATTCAACAGTTCAACCGGATGATCTACTCCTCGAGCGAACTTTTCCCGGTCATCATTCCATTGCGTGACGGCGTCGCCGTCTGCCGCAAATCGTAACTCCCGGCTGGCGCTCGCTTACTTCGGAGTGATCGAAACCGGCTGTGTCAGCTTGAAGCTGAGCCTCGTTTCGGCTGGGAATTCGATATCCCGCTTCCCTGTGAAAGCAGCTCCCGCAGTGCCGGCCCCCGCGCCCGCAGCAGCGCCGATGGCCGCGCCCTTGCCGCCGCCTGCAAGCGCCCCGACAATCGCGCCCAGCGCTGCCCCGCCGCCGGCACCGACGGCTGTCCGCTTGCCGCGGCCCTTCCCCGCTTGTTCAACGCTCGTTGCCTGGATCGGATGGGACTTGCCGTTCGCAATTATCGAATCAAGCGCCAGACCCAGCGCCGCGTTTCCCTTAAACCGCCCCGCAGAATGTGCGAGCGTTACCGTGCCGGTCACTTTCGTGCCGATGGGGAGCACTACTTTGTCGCCCTCTGTGACTGGCGCGGCGAGCGAAGCATCGAAATGGTCCCCCTCGTTATTGGTCTTCGAGCTCACGGATTGATCGAGCGTGACTTCGAGCACCGTTCCAGCATCGATCACAATTGGTTTCAGGGCGGGCCTGGCCATCTTTTCGGCTGACTTTTTCTCGTCCGGCTTGCTGGAATCATTGGTGGTGGAAGAATTGGGCGAGGAGCCGCTGCAGCCGCCCAGAACCAACAGAACCCCCACTGCGAGCCATCGAACTGTCATTTGATTTCGCATCTCTGCCCCCTATTTTAAATTGAAATGTGAGAACGGAAAATCGAGCTCGCTGGGCGCTGCACAATTCTAATTCCGCCAGGGGATAACCACAATCGCCTCACGAAGCGCGCAGCCGCCCCGAATTCGGCATCAGATTGCGAAGGAAAAACACCAGGTTGGCCGGGCGCTCCGCGAGCCGCCGCATGAAGTAGGGAAACCAGTCGGTGCCGAAAGGAATGTACACGCGCAAGCGATAGCCCTCGCGCACGAGTTGCTCCTGCAGATCGGTGCGGATTCCGTAGAGCATCTGAAACTCAAACTGCTCGCGGCCGATATTCCTCTCGCGTACGAACTCCTTCGTCGCGTGGATCATCGCCGGATCGTGCGTCGCGATACCGTGGTAAATCCCGCTTGGCAGCAGCAGCTTCATCAACTTGACGTAATTCGCGTCCACGTCCGCTTTTTTCGGGAAGGCGATATCCGGCGGCTCTTCGTACGCACCCTTGCAGAGGCGCATCCGGCAGCCCGCGCTAAGTAGGTCCTTGACGTCCTGTTCTGCGCGGTAGAGATAAGCCTGCATTACTGTGCCCACGTTCGAGTATTTCGCGCGCACACGCCTGGTGATCTCGACAGTGCGCTGCGTATAGGCCGAGCCTTCCATGTCGATCCGGACAAAATTTCCGAGCTCCGCTGCGTGCGCCACGATCCCTTCGAGCAGTTCCTGGCAGAGCGGCTCGCCGAGATCCAGTCCGAGTTGCGTCAACTTCAGCGAGACATTCGCATCGAGTTTCTCGCGCGCGATGCGATCGAAGATCGCGATGTAACCCTCGGCAGCGCGCCGCGCTCCCGCCTCGTCCGACACGTTTTCACCGAGCAGGTCGAGGCTCGCGGACCGCATCGCGCGGTTCACTTCGCGCCCGGCCTCGATGGCATCGTCGAGCGTTTCTCCGGCCACAAAGTGCCGCGCCACGCGCCGGCTGACGGCATTGTTCATGATCAGCGGTGCCAGCCGTTTATTCTCGGAAAGATGTAGGAGAAATGACCGCATCAGAAGGAGCCGCAACCGTTCTGGCGGAGAGCACCCTTGCGAGTAACCATGCGATTGGGATTATCCCGCGAGATAGGCTGCGGTGCTAGGTCTTATGTCCGGAAAGAAATTTTTCTGCGTCCATCGCCGCCATGCATCCCGATCCAGCCGCTGTGATCGCCTGGCGATAGTGGTGATCCTGCACGTCCCCGGCCGCAAAGACGCCTTCGACGCTGGTCTTGCTCCCATCATGCGTGAGGATGTAGCCGGCCTCATCCATCTTGAGCAGGCCCTGAAAAATCTTTGTGTTGGGCTCGTGTCCAATCGCGACAAAGACTCCCTCGACGCGGATCTCCTTCGTCTGCTTCGTATCCGCATTGCGGAGTCTGACCACTTCGACCGCCTTGTTCTCGACGTTTTGAATTTCCTCGACAATGTAGGGAGTCAGGAAGCTGATTTTTTCGTTGGCCTTCGCCCGGTCGAGCATGATTTTCGTTGCGCGGAATTCGGTGCGCCGGTTCGCGATCGTAACGGTCTTCGCAAATTTCGTCAGAAAAGTCGCTTCCTCCATCGCTGTATCGCCACCGCCCACTACCAGAATGTCTTTACTGCGGAAGAAGAAGCCGTCGCAGGTCGCGCAGGTGGAAACTCCGTGACCCAGCAAGTTCCGTTCCGATTCAATTCCCAGCATTCGCGCCGATGCCCCCGCGGCGATAATCAGCGTTTCGGACTCGTACGATTCCTTTCCGGCGACAATATTGAATGGTCGCCGGCTCAGGTCCACGGAGGTCACTGCGCCCGCGTGGAATTCAGTACC
>JBGPZR010000220.1:0-4575 GCA_041493845.1 Terriglobia bacterium
CAGTGATTCGTCAAGCTGCCCGGCGCGGGAACGCGCTTCGTCCCATTCCTTCTCGAGTGCGGCTTTTTGGTCTTCCAGGCGGGCTTTTTCCTTTCTCAGATCCTCGGCCTGGAGCGCGAGCTGTTCGCAGGAAGATTCCAGCTCCGCTTTCTCCTGCGAAAGGGCGGCATGTTGTTCCTGCAGTGATCTCACACGCCCGTCGGCCTGAGAAATTTCTTCCGAGAGGCGCTGCTCGACGGATTCTGCGCTCGCCAGGCGTTCCGACATCGCAGCGAGCTCCTCGCGGCGCGCAACCACACGGTCTTGAAGCACCTGGAAATCGTTGCGCAACCGCGCCAGAGTCTCGGTGGCTACGGCCGCCTCGGCTTCTGCGGCTGCACGCGAACGAAGCGCTTCCGCATGCTCCCGGCGCGCCTGGTCCACCCGAGCGCGTGCCCCTTCGGCCTCTGCGTGCAACCAGGCGATTTCCTCGCGCTCGGTGGCAAGCTGTTGTTCTACACGGCGGTGTTCGGCGCGTGCCTGGTCACGGGTGTGCATGGCGCCAACAAACGATTTTTCGGCTTCCAAGTGCTGGGCCAAGGCTGTCGCGACCTCAGCCTCGCCGGCCGCAATCTCCATTTCCAGTCGCGTGAGTTCTTCCTGCTGGTCGCGCGCGACAACCTCAAGCCGCGTGGCTTCCGATTCATGTTGGCGAAGCTCGCGCTTCAGCGCGAGCGGCCCGGCGTCGCCCTGGCGGCCCCCGGTGACCATCCGGCCGTGGTAGCAGGTTCCTTCGGGCGTCAGATAATAGCTGTGCGGATTTTCGTGTGCCATGCTTTCGGCGACAGCCTGTGACTCGACGACGTAGGCTGTGCGCAATTTGGTGAGGAAATGCTTGGCGGCAGGGCCGAGCGGATCGCGGAATTCCACCAGGCGGTCGAGGCGCGCGAGCACGCCCACAGGCAAGGGCAGGGAAGCATCCGCTTCGGGCGATTGAAGATTCAAATTGCGAAGTGAGTCAACGAAGAAGGTTGCGCGGCCGCCCATTTCATCGCGCAGCAGGGTGATTCCAGCGCGCGCCTGATCAAACGATTCAACCACCACATATTCGAGCTCTTCGCGTAGGAACTGCTCGACGGCGCCTTCGTATTGTTCCTGCACCTCGGCGTAATCGGCCAGCAGGCCGACGGCCCGGAAGCCGCGCGCCTCGCCAGCGCCGTTGACGTTGAAAAGCTTTTGGACAGCGTCAGCGGTGTAGGCGCGCTCACTAAGAATCTGTTCGATGGATGCGTGCCGCGCGCGCTCTGCTGAGAGCGCTTCGCGAGTTTGCTTCAGTTCCTGCGCCGTCACTTGTTGCGCGCCACGGCAGTCAGTGAGCCGGCTCTGTGATGTGCGCAGGGCAGCGCCGAGTTCCTGTGCGCGCCGCTCGGCTTGCTCGTAAAAATCCTCTTCGGTTTTTACGCGTAGCGCCAGCGCGGCCCACTCGATCCCTGTTGACCGCATTGCTTCGGCGCGCTGCTCCTCGGCCGCGGCGTGGCGTGCAGCGGCTTCCTCTGCTTGCAGCGATTCCGCCTGCACGCGAGCAGTTTCTTCCACCAATCGGCTGGCCAACTGCCGCACCTCTTCCATGCGGGCTTCGAGTCTTTCCCGCTCGGCGACGCTGGAAGACGCGCTCTCCGTGGTCTCGCGCAGGGCAACTTCGACGGCCGCGGCTAGCTCGTGCAGCGCAGCGACGGATTCGCGCTGAGCGATGATGCGCGCGGCAAGATCAGCGGCCATGCGCTCGGCTTGCTCGATTTCAAGCGCGAGGCGCGTCGCGCGGGAATCGAGCTGTGCCGCCTGCTCGCGATTGAACGTGATGCGGTTTTCCGCGCGATCCAGGTTAAGCGCGGTCTGGCCGAGAAGATTCTGTGTTTGGCGCAGCTCGGCGTCGAGCTCATAGGTGCGAGCGCTCAGACGCCCCTGCTCGGCCTCGAGTTCGTGCACGGAGCGGGCTTCGCGCTCTTCCGCGGTGTCCATCTCACGAAGCAATTTCTCAAGGCGTGCGGCTTCGATATCAAGATGCTCCGCCTTGCCGGCCAGCACGCTGCGGAGCAATCCTCGCATCTGTTCGCGCAGGTCGGCATACCGGCGGGCTTTCGATGCCTGGCGCTTCAGCGAAGCGAGCTGCTTTTCCACTTCCACCAGGATGTCGTTGATGCGCGAGAGATTGATCTTGGACGCTTCGAGCTTAGCTTCCGCCAGGCGCCGCTTGGTCTTGTACATGGTGATGCCGGCAGCCTCTTCGATGATGGCGCGGCGGTCCATGGGCTTCGAGTTCAGAATCTGGCCGATGCGGCCCTGCTCGATGATGGCGTAGCTGTCCGGCCCGAGGCCCATGCCCATGAAAATTTCTTGGACGTCACGCAGGCGGGCGACGCGCCCATTGATCAAGTATTCGCTTTGTCCAGAGCGGTAGAGGCGCCGTCCCACGACCACTTCTCCAGGCTTCAGCGTGTTGGCGGGCTTTTCTGCGGCGCGCTTGCGCCAGGTTTTTTTCTCGCCTGCCGCTTCATCGGCAGCCGGCTCTTCTGCAGGAGCCTCGATAGAAATTTCTGCGGAGGCCGGGGGCGCCGCCTGCGAGTCATCATTCGCGACGACCAGCACAGGCTCGGCCGCAACATCTTCTGGGGCGTCGAGGACCTTCGCTACGGCGTCAGCGAGGTCCGGGTCCACCAGCGTGAGCGTGACTTGGGCGAGACCCAGGGGCGGACGTTTGGCCGTGCCATTGAAGATACAGTCCGACATCCGCTCGGCGCGAAGCATCTTGTGGCTCTGCTCGCCGAGCACCCAGGAAATAGCGTCCACGACGTTCGACTTGCCGCAGCCGTTGGGACCCACAATGCAGGTAATCCCGCTGCCGCTGAACGTGATGGGCGTCTTCTCGAAGAACGACTTGAAGCCAAGCAACTCGACCTTACGGAGTTTTAGCACCCGGACCCTCGCAGAGTACGTTCCCCCGCCTCGTCGGCAGAAGAATCTTCAATTTAATCTTTCGCAGGAGGATTTTCGAGACAAAAACGCGTGGAGGGTCGATGGCTAGTGGCCCTGCCGCCTGGCGCTATCGGATCGGCGGTTACGGGAAGAAAAGTTAGCATGGCGCGAGACGTGTGTAAAGGGCGATTCGGAAATTGTGCAAAGCCCCTGAATGCCCAACTCAGCGCCTCTGCGTTAAGCCGTGGGCTTCCGGACGACGGCGAAATGGAGCAGGACGCGCTCTCTGAAGCCGAGGCGCTCGTAGAGGGCGATGGCTCGAGTATTGTCTGCGCGAACATGTAAGAAGGGCGCTTCGCCGCGCCCGTAGATGCGTTCCAGCAGCGTTGTCATCAGGGCCGCTGCGTAGCCTCGGCCGAGATGTTCGGGGTGGGTGCAGACGGCGCTGATTTCGGTGAAGCCGGGAACGCGCAGCCTTTCACCGGCCATGGCAGCAAGACGGCCCTCATTCCGGATCCCTAGATAAATGCCGAGTTCGCGGGTGCGCAGGCCAAACGGGCCGGGCTTAGTGAGTTGGGCGAGAGCAAGCATCTCCGGCACGTCCGCGGCAGCCAACTCAACGATTCTGCCTGCGATGGATTGCGAGGCGGAAGAGGCGGTCATTTTGCCGTCTTCGTGGATCATCTGGAGGAGCGGGGCGCCCGCAATGATCGTCCAGCCCGCGGGCGGCTGCTGAGGTGAATCGAAGAACAGGCCCGTTGCATTCACATCATCCAGGATAGAAGCGAGCGAGTCGTAGGCATCCTGCACGGGCTCGGGGAAGCCGCCCAGCGAAGTGACCTCGTTAGGAAACCTGCGCGCCATTTTGCCGGTCTTGGCAAGGTACGCTTGGCTCGTGCTGAGAGCTTGCCAGATCGGATTGTCGAGCGGGTGCATGGTGTATGAGACGCTTCTACCTATTCAACGGCTCAATAAAATGCTTCAAGCCAAATTAGTGGTGTACGTGTCAAGAAGCTATCCGAATCTTGCGGCCAATATTATCAAAAAATTTTCGGCAGCGATTTGCGGGCAGGCCCAGCGCCAAGTTTCCAAACCATTGCGGATTGACTTGGGGCAGGGCAGAGCCTAGCATGGCGCGCACGGGAGGGAAGTTTGGCAGGGGAAAACGCGCGGGGAGTACGTCGAATTCTGCTTGCCGCGGCCCTTCTGGTCGCGGTCTTGCTGCTTACGCTATGGGGTTTGCGGCCGCCTGCGCCCAAGCCGGCAAACGCGCCTGCTACGGAATTTTCTGCCCGCCGCGCACAAGCAATTCTCAACCGGCTGGTGGGCGACGGCGTTCCTCATCCCACCGGCAGCGCCTCGAACGATACCGTGCGGGGTCGCGTGCTTGCCGAACTCGAGCAGCTTGGCTACAAGCCGGAGGTTCAGACCGGCTTTGCATGCGATGAGTACGGATCTTGCGGCACAGCGAAAAACGTAGTGGCGCGTCTCGAAGGACTGGAATCAGGCACCGCCGTTCTGCTGGCGGCGCACTACGATTCTGTTCCGGCGGGACCCGGGGCATCCGATGACGGCGCGGGAGCTGCCACCGTGCTCGAAATTGCGCGGGCGCTAAAATCACTC
>JBGPZR010000172.1:0-5286 GCA_041493845.1 Terriglobia bacterium
CCACGGATTTGTAGAGCCCGCTGCCGGGGCCACTTGTCGCCGCATAGACGCTCCACGGAGGGCGCCGCGTCTGCCACAGCGACGCGTACACGATTTGGGGATTGCCCGGATCAAAACAGAGGTCAATGGCGCCCGTGTTGTCATTCTTCCCAAGAACTTTCTTCCAGGTCGCGCCGCCATCGGCCGAACGATACACGCCGCGCTCGGCGTTCGGTCCAAACGCGTGACCGAGCGCGGCAACCAGAACGATGTTTGAATCGCGCGGATGCACCAGGACGCGCCCGATTTGTTGCGAATCGCGCAGGCCGATGTTTCGCCAGGTGGCCCCGCTGTCTGTCGATTTGTACATCCCGTCGCCGAAGGAGATATCCGATCGCATGTCCGCTTCGCCCGAACCTACGTAGATCGTCTGAGGTTGAGAGGGCGCAATGGCGAGCGCGCCGATCGAGGCGATCGGCTGGCTGTCAAAAATCGGCTCCCAGGTCTGCCCGGCGTTCGCCGTCTTCCACACGCCGCCGCCCACGGCGCCGAAATAGTATTCATTCGGCTTGCCCGGGACACCGCTGACGGCCAGGACGCGGCCGCCGCGAAAAGGGCCAATGAGGCGCCAGCGCATCTCTGGAAATTGTGCTGGAGAGGCTTGCTGGGAAAGGACTTGGCGTGCGCCCAACAGGCCGAGAATCGAGGTGGCTGAAACTAAAATCAATCTGCGCAATCTAATGGAAGAGTTCATATCCTTCGCTTTCGGCTCAGGAGTATATACTATCGAGCTTTCAGCCCATGCAGCCTCGAGTTCGAGCGGAATTGGGCGGCGCGAAGGGCGTTGAGATGAATGCGCTTCTTACCGGAGGAATCCCAATTTATGGCTAAGGCAACATTCGCAGCAGGGTGTTTCTGGGGCGTCGAAGAAGCGTTCCGCCAGATTAAGGGCGTGACTTCGACGACGGTGGGTTACACAGGCGGGACATTGAAGAACCCGACGTACCAGGATGTCTGCAGCGGGCGAACGGGTCATGCGGAAGCGGTGGAAGTGGAGTTTGATCCGGCAGTGGTGAGCTACGAGCAGCTTCTCTCCGTCTTTTGGCAGAGCCATGATCCCACGACACTGAACCGCCAGGGACCGGACGTTGGCACGCAATATCGCTCTGCGATTTTCTTTCACCATGCGGCGCAGGAGGCCTCCGCCCGCGGGTCAAAGGCCGTGCTCGAAAAGATGAACGTATTCAAGCGCCCGATCGTGACTCAAATCGAGCCCGGGTCGGACTTTTATCGCGCCGAGGATTATCACCAGCAGTATCTGGAAAAGCGCGGGGCGAAATCCTGCCACCTGTAGAAGCCGCTCTTTTTCCAATGGCTCAAGGGCCCCGAATTAAAGTCTGCTATGGGAGGGTTGGCCTGTGTTTCAGCCGGGGCAAAATGTGCGCCTGAACCTGGCAGGAATGCAGGTGAAGGACGTGCTGTTTCATGCCGCGGTCACGGCTGCAGTGGGCACGATCATCCGGCAAACCTCGGAAGACCCTCCCAGGTATCTTGTGAAGCTGCTTTTTTCATTCCGGGGCGTCAGTGAAGTGGAAGTCCCCGCCGACCGCATTCTGCCAGCCTAGCAAACGCCTCCCTGCCGCACCATTTCGCTGCGTTGCGCTGCTCCAACGGATTTCTGCGATAGAATGGATTCCACTCTCCGGAGGGGGAGCGCATGATCCACCGCTTCGTCTTTCACAACGACCGCGTTCTGCCCATCGAGCAGGTGCGCCTGTCGCCCGGCCAGGCAGGCTTGCTGAATGGCTGGGGGCTATTCACGACCATCCGCATTGTGGAAGGTATTCCGTTCGCGTTTGAGCGGCACTGGAAGAGATTGGTGCGCGATGCCGAGCGGACGCATTGTCCCTTTCCCTTTGAAGAGGAAACAGTGCGGGCGCAAATGAGCGAACTGCTGCGAGCAAACAACGTGCGCGAAGGCTGTGCGCGCATCTATGCGATCTACAATCAAGTGGGCTTCTGGCGCAGCGATGAGAAATTCCCGCAGGCAGATTTGCTGCTCTACTCTGCGGGTTTGCCTTCCTACTGTGAGCCGGCGCGGCTGGCACTGCGCGAGCATGGCCGCCACGCGGCGTCGCCGCTCGCGGGGGTGAAAGTCACTTCGTGGTTGAACAATGTTTGGAGTCTTCACGAGGCGCAGCAGGCGGGGTTCGACGAGGTGGTGCTGCTGAACGAGCGTGGCGAGGTGGCCGAATGCACGGCCGCAAACATTTTCTGCGTGCGTGGTGGGCGCGTGACTACGCCGCCGCTTTCCGCGGGATGCCTGGAGGGGATCACGCGGGGCGTGCTGCTGGAAATCGGGGCGACCGCTGGCGTGCCCGTGGAAGAGCGCACGCTGCGGCCCGCGGACCTCTACGCCGCCGATGAAGTTTTTATTTCTTCGACAAACAGAAGCATGCTCGGTGTGAGCGAAATCAAGGGCCACAAGATTGCGAGTGCGCCCGGGCCGGTTACAAAAAAGCTCGAGAGAGTTTTCGCCGGCTACATGCGTGAATACATTGATGGACGCGCCGCTGCTTCTGGCAAGCACTGATTGCTCAAGTTCAGCATCACGCCGTGGGGTTGAGTTTCAAAAGGTTTCTGACAGGTGGGAGTGCACTCCAGTTTGAGGAGGGAAAAATTCCGTGACCGCGCTCGCAGACAAGACATGTGTGCCGTGCCGGGGAGGCGTTCCGCCCTTGGCAGGTGAAGAGCTAAAGAAGCTCGCGCAACAATTACCGCATTGGAAGGTGGCGGACGCCCATCACATCACCCGGACATTTACGTTCCCTGATTTTCGCCAGGCGCTCGAGTTTGTGAATAAAGTGGGCGAGATCGCCGAAACGCAGGGACATCACCCCGACATTTTTCTGACCTGGGGGAAGGCCGAAATCACCACCTGGACGCACAAGATCAACGGGCTCACCGAGAGCGACTTCATCCTTGCCGCCAAGATCGATCAACTGTAGCGCTGCGCGCAATTTATCCTCAGTGCGCGCCGTGGGCGCAGGGAGGCAGCGCTTTACCAGGCTGCCTATTATGGTTTCGCAGTCGCTTGCTGCGCCATGTTGGTCCAATCGTGCAGGAAGATTTGCTCGTAATACTGGGCCGCATCGGCGTTGTAGATAATCAGGGACGCGTCGCGGTTCCTGATCACGCCGTCACCGGACCAGTTCTGGCTCCCAAGCATCACGACGCTTGAATCCACAACGATACCCTTATTGTGCACGCCCGTTTGGATTCTCACCGAGGCGAGATCGATCCCGGCAGCCTGGAGTTTTTCAAGGTAACCGCCGGTCCCCTGCGTCTCCCACTGGCTAAGAATCAGGCGCACGTCGAGGCCTTTCTTTTGCAGCTCGACAACGGCACTGATCAAGTCTGCCAGTTGCTGATCTTCCGCCAAGTCCGAGGGATGGATGTACTGCGTCTGCATGTAGAAACTCTTTTTGGCGCTCTGGATCAACGGAAGAACGCAGGCGCAGTAATTATCCGGCGTCAAGATTGGCTGGATCTTGATGCGCGTTGTGCCGTTGGCAGGAATCAGCTTTTGCGCAAAATATTTTGAGGGCGCGCGCGCCACGGTCGCAAGCTCCGCAGCCACATTGCTGACTTCATTGTCGGAAAGAGGGAACGCGGTTGCGGCCGCCAAGGCTACTGCGGGCGCGGCAGACGTTTCCGCTTTATTCGCGACATCATAATCATTCTGCAGGTAGGCCTCGTAGGTTTTCGAAAGGCCCGGATGATTGACGATCACGTGCCAATCGCGGTCGCTGTTTTTTGCCACGGCAGCAGAGCCTGCCGGATCCTTCACCGGATCGATGTCCGGCTGATTCGAGCGGTTCCAGTTGCCGCTTGAGAGCCACATGGTGGCGCTGTCGCGCACCGCGACCTTGATGTGATACGCCGAGGGGTAAATCCACACCGGCGCTTTTGGATCCTTGTTTTCAAGCGCCCAGGCGGATTGTATTCGATTCTTCAGCGCGGCTTCGAGAGACGCGACCGTCTGTTCATCAGTCTGATCGGCAGTCGGATTCTTCGGCGGATGGTCAAGGGTGAGCGTAAGGCCGGCTTTCTTCATATCGGCGGTGAGTTCTTGAAGAATGTGAGCCGCGGTGAAATCGTACATTCCCACCACGAACTTGTTGTTGATTCCGGCGAAGAACGGCTTCAGCGTCGGCCAGCCCGCGTCTGGACTGGCATGGCAGAGGATGGACATGTTGTCCTCGACGGGGTCGAGCGTAAAGCCTTTCGGCGATGTGTAATCGATTTTCTGCTTGGCCGCAGGTTTCGCCGCGGCGGCGGCCGCTTCAAAGGTGCGCGCCGGAGCTCCGGTCGCGATTTCGCGTTCGTAGGGAAACTCAGGCAGCCGGTATTCGTTGCGCGCGGTGGCGGCGAATGCGGCGAAGCGCGCGGGATCGTCGGCTCTCAGCTTCTCGATGGAGCTGGCCTGGCGGACATCCACGGCATATCCGCCGAGTTTTTCCGGCAGGAGTTGCGCGGCGGGCACGGCGTCTGTTTTCTGCCGGACAGTCACGACGATGGCAGGCTTCTGAGTGGGCCAGCCGCCCACCATTTGATAGCCCGGGCGCACAGTAAGAACGCCGTCCTTGCGCAGGGCGGACAAGTTCTGTTGAATTACGCCGTCAATTTTCTTGAATGTGTCGGAATCCTTTGCATAGCGATAGTTGATTGTCCGCATTGCTCCCGCTCCGGTCCCCATGGCGCACCTCCCTCAAATTTCTGGGTTGTCAGTCCAGTAGTGAATTTCGAGGCTCGTTCGTTACAACGAAACAATCCAGCGAATGGGGGAGATTCTCGATAACAAGAGTGGGCCCCGCCATCCAGACGAGCTAAGGGTGCGCTTCTGCGCCGTGCCCATCGCAGCACGCCCATCGGCAAGGTGGCTTGTCCGGTCGTGCGACACCTTTGTCCCATAAGAGCGCAGTCGAACCTCCATTCCATCGCCCATGGCCGCTGCAAATACATGCAACCACTTACAGTTACAAGCACAAGATAATGGAACCTAACCTGCCACGCACTATATCGTCTGACGATGTAGTCAATCGTTAGACGAAGGATAATCACCTATGGGCCGATCCCGTGAATTTGGCGATAAAGAAGAGCAGCTCCCACTGACTCCAGCGATGTTTCATGTCCTGCTGGCCCTTGTAGAGGAAGAAATGCACGGCTACGCGATCCTGAAAGAGGTGGAGCGGCGCACAGAAGGCAAAGTGCGGCTGAGCGCGGGCACTCTCTACGGGATCATCA
>JBGPZR010000282.1:0-3799 GCA_041493845.1 Terriglobia bacterium
AAGCAGTAGCCATGAAGTCGCGCTGACACCTGCGCCTCCGCGCCATTCGGGCGCAGAAATAGCGCTGCTCGAGGGAGTTACTTCGGCGGCCGGGGCATGAAATCTTCAGGCTCCACGCCGAGGGCATGCGCAAGCCGCGTGTAGTAGTTGAACAGCGCGATCACTTGCGTCGAGTCGTGGATTTCTTCATCGCTCAGGCCCGCGCTCCGCAGCGTGACGATGTCGGCTTCGGCTGCGCTCGCGGGATCGCGCGTCAGCTTCACCGCGTAGTCGCACATCGCCCGCGTCTTCGTGTCGAGCTTCGCCTCGCGGTAATCCCGTTTGACCTGTGCGGCCAACTCTGAATCGTTCGTCGCGGCACGGAGATCCTCCCCGTGGGCCTCCAGTCAATAGAAGCAGCCGTTGGCCCACGACGTGACTGTCGCAAGCGTCTCGCGCTGCATTCTCGAAAGCGGCGACGGGCCGAACATCACCGCCTTGTAGAGTTCGATGGACGCGTCGAGCACCGGTGGGTTCAGGCTCTGCACGCGCAGGATGTTGAACACGCGCCCGGCGCGCCGCATCGCCTCGTCGTAAATCTTTTTCAGCCGCCCCGTGGCATCTTTCGGCGAAACCGTTCGAATCCACGCCATTCTCTACCCTCCTCGCTCCCAACGCGCCCCGCAGCCCGCCCGGCCCAACACCCGCCCATTTCTTGATGCTATACTAGCGCTGCAGGCCGCCATCCCATCCACTCATTGATCGCCGCGGAGAGGTGCTGGAGTGGCCGAACAGGGCTGCCTGCTAAGCAGTTACACCCCAAAAGGGTGTCGGGGGTTCGAATCCCCCCCTCTCCGCCATCGCTCAAGATGCACGCACGATGACAGATGACCGCTGATCCGAACCCCAAACCGTTCTCCGGTCTTCGCAACCCGCTGCTTTACACCTCCATCCTTCTCGTCGCAGCTCTCGCCTACGTTGGCTGGGTACTCACTTCGCGCCGGCAGGAAACTCGCGCAATGGAGCAGCGCGCGAAGGACAACGAGCGAGCCGAGGCCGCGCGCACCTTCGAAACGCTCGGCGGCGACCGCTTCGAAATCCTGAATTTCTACGCCGTCCCCGGCGTGATTCGCCGCGGCGATTCGGCGCAATTGTGCTACGGAGTTTCCAACGCCAAGACCGTGCGGCTCGAGCCGCAAACGAGCGCGGTCTGGCCTTCGCAGAGCCGCTGCGTCGATGTGACCCCGAAAAAGGACACCATCTACACGCTGACCGCCGAAGACGGCCACGGAAAAACGCGCACTTCCTCACTCACTGTGGCAGTTCGTTAGCCGCGCGCCTAGCCGTGGCCGTGGCCGCCGCTGAGTTCGCGCATGATGTCGCCTACAAACCCTTTGGCATCGCCGAACAGCATCAGCGTCTTGTCGAGGTAGAAGAGAGGATTATCAATTCCCGCGAAGCCCGCGCTCATGCTGCGCTTGATCACCATCACCGTGCGCGCTTTGTCCACATCGAGGATGGGCATGCCAAAAATCGGGCTCGAGGCATTCGTGCGCGCGGCCGGATTCGTCACGTCGTTCGCGCCGATCACCAGCGCCACGTCGGTCTGCGGAAATTCACCGTTGATTTCGTCCATGTCCAGCAGCTTGTCGTAGGGAATATCCGCTTCGGCCAGCAAGACGTTCATGTGCCCCGGCATGCGCCCTGCCACCGGATGAATCCCAAATTTCACGTCCACGCCCCGTTTGGTCAGCGCGTCGTAGAGCTCGCGCACTTTGTGCTGAGCCTGCGCCACCGCCATGCCGTAGCCGGGAACTATCACTACTTTGTTTGCGGCGGCCAGAATCGCTGCGGCCTCCTCAGCCGTCGCGCTCCGCACAGGCCGCGCTTCCTGGGCGCCCGCTGCGGCCGCCTGCTCCTGCCCGAAAGCCCCGAACAGGACGTTCGAAAATGAGCGGTTCATCGCTTTCGACATGTTCACGGAAAGGATGAAGCCCGAAGCCCCGTCGAGCGCTCCGGCAATAATCAGCAGCTTGCTGTCGAGCACAAACCCCATCGCCGCCGCCGAAAGTCCGGCGTAAGAATTCAAAAGCGAAATCACCGTGGGCATGTCCGCGCCGCCGATGGGCACAATCATCAGCACGCCGAACAGCAGCGGAACTCCCAGAATCACCGGAAACAGCCCGGTGCGCTCCGGATGAACCACTAGATACGCCGCCACCCCAATGGCCACAGCCAGCACGGAGAGGTTCACCACATTCTGTCCCTTGTACGTGATCGGCCGCTGCGGCAGAAACTCCTCGAGCTTCCCCGCCGCCATCAAGCTCCCCGTAAAAGTCAGCGAGCCCAAAATCACTTCCATCGAAAGCACGGCCATCATGAATCGCGGAACATTTGGCGCCCGCAGATAAAATTCCGACGTGCCCACCAGTGTGACGCACAATGCACCGAACGCGTGGCTGAGAGCGGTCCGCTGCGGCACCGCGGTCATCTGTACCATCCCCAGCGGCACGCCGATGATGGAACCCAGCACCAGGCCAATGGCAATCCAGCGGTAATCGACGATCCCGTGATGCAGCAGCGTCCCGCCGACTGCCAGCAGCATTCCCACCTCGCCGGCCCACACGCCATGCCGGGCTGTCGTGGGCGAGCTCATCCACTTCAGCGACAAAATGAAAAGCACGGCGGCAACCAGGTAGATAATTTCGATGATGGTATTGGTAGAGGGCATGCCGCTCACGGTTTCTGCGGACGGCTGGATTTGAACATCTTCAGCATGCGATCGGTGATCAGGAATCCGCCCACCACGTTGCTGGTGGCCGCGACGATGGCCACCGTGCCGAGAATGGTCGCGAGCGTGGTCTTGTGCTCGCCCGCCAGAATGATCGCGCCCACAACGGCGATTGCATCCAGCGCATTCGTCAGCGACATCAGCGGCGTGTGCAGCAGCGGCGACACCCGGCGAATCACTTCGAATCCGATGAACGCCGCCAGCATGAACACGTACAGGCTGGTCAGCAGGTCTCCACTCATTTTCGCGCCTCCCCCTTCGTCGCCGCTGCCAGCGCCGGCAGCGCGTAGAATTCGCGCACCCGCTCGTTCACGATTTCTCCCCCGCGTGTCACCAGCGTGTCGCGAATGATTTCATCCTCCATATTGAGCTGCAGCTTCCCGTCCTTTACCAGCAGCGAAAGGAACGCAGTGACGTTGCGCGCGTACATCTGGCTGGCGTGGTAGGGGACGCTGCTCGCCAGGTTGATCCGCCCGATGACGGTCACGCCGTGTTCCACTACGCTCTCGCCCGCTCGCGTCAGCTCGCAGTTCCCGCCGCGCTCCGCCGCCAGATCCACAATCACGGAGCCCGGCGCCATGCTCTGCACCATCTCGCGAGTCACCAGCACGGGAGGTTTTTTTCCGGGAATCACCGCCGCCGTCAGCACCACATCGCTTTCGGCCACCACCCGCGCGAGCAATTCGCGCTGCCGCTGGTAGAACGTCTCATCCTGCGCCCGCGCATACCCGCTCGCGTCCTGCGCGTCTTTGGCTTCGATGGGAAGCTCTACGAAGCGGCCTCCCAGGCTCAGCACCTGTTCTTTCGCCGCCGGCCGCATGTCGTACGCAGACGCCACCGCTCCGAGCCTTCGCGCCGTGGCAATCGCTTGCAGCCCCGCGACGCCGGCGCCGATGATGAAAACACGCGCCGGCGTAATCGTGCCCGCTGCGGTCGTCAACATCGGAAAGAGCCGCGGCAGGGTGTCGGCGGCGATCAGGATGGATTTGTAGCCGCAGATGGTGGCCATGGAGGAAAGCGCGTCCATAG
>JBGPZR010000204.1:0-4893 GCA_041493845.1 Terriglobia bacterium
TCCCGTCCCGACCGCTTCTGTCGGGACGGGACCTGAGGCTTTTGCCTCGGAATTTCTCCGCGTTCTCTGCGTCTCTGCGGTGAGTGCCTTCAAGGTTTGATTAGCCGTGGCAACGATGTCAACAGAGCGGAGATCGATCAAGGAAGTTTTTCTGCGAGGATCGACACGCCTGAAATGCAAAACGGGGAGCCTGGCAGCTCCCCGTTTTGCTCTTTCCATTTGCCCCGGTGGTGCCGAATAGCATCGCCGGCAGCACGCACCGCATGAGCGGTGTGTAAATGGTGTCAAGATTCTAGGCCCGGTGGAGTCATGCCTCCCTCCGTGCACTAGCTACTTCAATTCGGCTTTTACCCCTCCGCAAAAAGGAATGCAAGAGAATAATTTGCCGGAATCTTCGGAAGTTCTCCGCGCCCTCTGCGCCTCTGCGGTGATGCGCTTTTGGTTTGATTTGCCGTAACGACCACGCCAAAAGAGCCAGAGGGCCTCTTTAGAAATTCATCCTGCAGGAAGGTTGCTGTGCGCGGCTTACTTCAGGAAGAGGCCTTCGCGCAACTGGTCGCGCCCCACGAAAGTCTTCGACGACCGGAATTTCCCGAACAGGTCGAGGATCTCGCGATTCCGGAATACGCGCGCGTGCACGGCAAGCGTCGGCGCCGCCAGCAATTCAATCGTCTGCGCATCTACCACTCGGTAGCGGTGGAATCGTTCGGCGGGCCGGCTGTGAAATAGCGCCAGCACCGAGCCGGCCGGATGCAGCAGCGTGTACAGCCGGTCCATCACCCGCGGCATCAGTTCCGCATCGAAATAATCGAACAGGTCCCAGGCCAGCACGCCGTGAAAGCTTTCCGCCGGATACTGCAAGGAACTTTCCAGAAATTTCTCCGCCAGAATCGCCTGAGAAATTTTCTCTCGTTCGTCGCCCACGGGAGCCACGCGCAGCCGCTCTTCCTCCGCGGTCAGAAATTCCTTCCACGAGCGCAGGAAGTCCTCCGTCGAAACCCGGTAGCCCTTCTCGATGAAAAATGTCAGCGTGGCTTGCGACACTTGCCCCAGATCCAGGATGCGCCCGTTGCGCACGTCGCTGATCAGCCACAAAAATTCCTTCAGCCCGTTCGATGCGCGGACGTTCGCAGCAGTCGCCGCCGCCGTCGCCGGACCGGGTTTCGATGCCGGCCTCGCCGTGGCGGTCGCCATTCCGCCAAACCGCGGTTTTGCCATCCAGTTCATGTTTCGTTCTACTCTTTTGCCGCCGCCACGGGCGTCGTCGCGGGAGTCTCTGCCGACTTCGCTTGCCCCGCAGCCGCTCCGCGCCGCAGTTCACCCGCGCGCGTCGTTTCCACTTTCCCGCGCAACCGTGCGCCATCTTCAATCGCCACGCGCGGCGTCATCAAGCTCCCCTGCACATGGCTTGCTGCGCCCAGCCGGATGCTCTCGCTGGCCTTCAGATTTCCCTGCACCGTTCCTTCGATCACAATTTCGCGCGCTTCAATGTCGGCTTGCACGCGTCCATGCGGCCCCACGCTCACTTTCGATTGCCCCAGCCGGATGCTTCCCTGCGCCTCGCCGTCAACGTACAAATCGCCGCTGCCGGTGAACTCTCCGTGTATGCGCAGCCCTGTGGAAATCGTCGAACTCGCTCCCGGCGCTTGCGTTGCCGTCGCAGACGCCGAAACTGGCGGTGCCGCCAGCGCACCCGGTGAAGTAACTTTTGGTTTTATCGGATCCAGCGCGGTTGCCTGCGGAGTCTGCGGAGACTCCTTGCCCTCTGCGGATTTAGACCACATCGAATGCCTCCCCCAGGAAATTCCCGTAACCCCTGGGCAGGGTGCAGGCGTCCTAGTACGGTTGCCGAACTATAGTACAGTCCCGCCCGCCTGTAAACCAACTCCGTGCCTCCGGCTGACAATCAGGCACGGCCCACTCACTCTTGCCTTTGTGGCACAGCCAATCCTGGCTGTGCTCCTACGAGCAACCGTCGCCCCAACCGCCACCCACAACAATCGGATTGCAAATCGCCATATCGCGCCCCGCAATTGACTTTGCCCAGGTAGCGCAGCTAATTCTGGCTGTGCGAGTCGCCGCATCGCCCGATTTGTGTACCGCCGGCGTCTCGCCTGATTTCTGTAGCGCCCGCGTCCCGCTCGATTTGTGCAGCTCTTTCTCTTGCTGTGCGCCTTGCGTAGCGCTGGCGTCCCGCCGGCTCTTTTCTCTTGGTTTTGGTTTTCGTTTTTGTTTTGGTTTTGGTTTTCGTTTTGGCTGCGGTTGTCATCCCGAACGGAGCCCCGCGCGGTTTCTCTTGCCCGCCGCAGTTCGGCGGGCGCGGGGCGCAGTCGAGGGATCTCTCTTCAACTCCACCGCATAGCCAACCGCCAGCTCTTCTGTGCGGTAGACGCTGCTGAATCTACGCTCGCCCTATCGCAATACCACGAATCCCAAACTCTGCACATCACCGTGACGCATTTCCCAGAGCGCCACAAGAAATCCCACCGACTCGCGAAAGAAATTCTTCACGCTCGCCCGGTGCTTCCACCAATCATTGGGATCGTAATCCGGATCGCGTGCCGCCACCATGCGCAGCTCCGACCCATCCGGGAGCGACCGCTCGAGAACATACCGCACTCGCCGCGTCCGGTAATTTGCGGTCACCACCAGAATTTTTTTCCATCCATGCGAGCCCAGAAACGTCGCGAGTGTCCGAGCCTCCTCGCGCGTGTCCGTCCCGCGATGCGCGTAGCGAACAATCGCAGTCGCCGGAACTCCGCGATCGCTCAAATCGTGCTGCTCGAGCTCCGCCTCAGTCGCGTATGGCCGCAGGTATCTTCCGCTGGCCACAATCCGGGGCGCCCATCCCGCCTTGAACAGCTCCGCGGCGCGCGCCGCAGCGTCGGAATCGTAGTTGTCGCCTAGCAGCACAATCACGTCGGAAGATCGCGGCTCGTCGTCTACAATCAGAAATCCGCCCGCCAGCCGCAAAATTGGCTGGCGCACCAGGTACAGCACTCCCAGCAGCGCCAAAAAGAAGATAAAGAACAGCAGCCGAAAGAAGATTCCCCCGCGCTCCGATCTCGCCTTCACATGCCCGCGGACACGCGCAGTCATCATTTCCCGGGATCAATCTGCCGCAATTTTTCCGCCGCTTCTTCGGGCAGCGTCCCGTTGAAATAAACTTCCTTGATGCTGTAAGACTTGCTCTTCGTCTCAACGATGGGAAGAATCTCGATGTGCCAGTGGTAGTCGCCCGCAATCGTGCGCCAGTAATCGCTCAGCTCGCCCTTCGTTTGCAGCGTGTTCGGAGCGGTATGCACCACCATGTGGTAGGCGCCCGAAACTTGCAGCAGCCGCCGCAGTGTGCGCCCCAGCAGCGTCGCCAGGTGCCGCCGGTTTTCGCCCGGCGGAACCGCCTCAAACAAATGATTGTGCCTTCGTGGCATCAGCCACACTTCGTACGGCACGCGCGAAGCGTACGGGCAGAACGCATAGTAATCCCCGGTATTGTCCACGATCCGTTTTTTCTGCCGCTCTTCCTGCCGAAGAATGTCGCAGAAAACGCAGCGTTCCCGCTGCCGGTACCATTCCCGCGCCGACCGCAGCTCGTACAGAATCCGCCGCGGCACAAACGTCGTCGCCGTCACCTGCGCGTGCGCGTGCGGCCATTCCTCGCCCGATTGCGGCCCCTGATTCTTGAACACGGTCACGTACTTGAACCGCGCATCGCGCTTCAGGTCCGCAATCCGTTGCGCGTAGGCTTCCAGCACACGCTCGATCTGCTCATCCGTCAGTTGCTCGAGCGAGCGCGTGTGTTCCGGCGTCTCCACAATTATTTCGTGCGCCCCAATCGCCGCCATCCGGTCGTAAATCCCGTCCGCGTTTCTCCCCGGGTCGCCCTCGATGCGGTACAGCGGGCGCAGATGCGGATAGACGCGCACCTGCCACGGCCCCTGCTGCGGCAGGTCCAGCAGCACGCCCGTCTCCAGCCGGTTCTCCGGGCACAGTGGACACGGATCTTCCCGCACCTTATCCCGCTCGGGATGTCCGACCACCACCCAGCTTCTTGTAATGGGATCTTTACGAAGTTCCATTCGTCACGCTGAAAAGTATTCCCCGTAAAAAACTTCGCGCGGTCATCTTATAACGCGCACGCAGGAAGGGCAAAACACAAGTCAAGCAGGTTGCCAGGAGGGAAAGCACCCGACCTCGCACTGCTATCGGGTGTAATGCGTTGGCGTGGGCCCTACTTCCAGCCGGTGACGGTCCCAGATCGCGCCTTCTCTGCTGTAGCTGGCCATCTCGAAATCCTGCGTCAGCTCCAGGCAGTCCGTCGGACAAGCGTCCTCGCACAGCCCGCAGAACATGCACCGCGAAGTGTCATACGTAAAAGTTGTCAGCACTTTGCGCCGCGTGGCGTCGTCGCGCAGCCATCCCACCACGATCAGATTCTCCGGACAAGCCAGCGCGCACAGATTGCACGAAATGCACAGAGATTCGCCTGTCTCCGGATTGATGTTCAGCCGCGGAGCCCCGCGATATCGCTCGGCCACCATCGGCCGCTCCTGCGGGTATTGCTCGGTGTAAATATTTTTCGGGGCCTGATAGCGAAACGTCAGCCACATCCCCTTCAGCAGGTCCACCAGAAAAACGCGCTTCAATATTTCTTTCATCGCGCCCCAGTTTGACTTCCCTCCCCAATCCTGTCAAGTCACGCTATCGAGTGTCACCAATCATTCCGAACGAGAAGTAACCGTCATCCGTGCCCACTCTTTTTCTTGCCTCCAGCATGTCCTGCCAGATTTGTGTAGCGCCTGCATCCCGCAGGCCCGCCAAGCCTCAGTGGAGGGCTGCCGGCTCTTTTCTCTTGCCTTTGTGGCACAGCCAATCCTGGCTGTGCTCTTCCGA
>JBGPZR010000179.1:0-5195 GCA_041493845.1 Terriglobia bacterium
CAAATTCCTTCGCCAGCGCCGCCAGCACCGGCAAGCCCGCCGGTGCAAAACATTTCATCACGTCGTCAATTCGCTTGTCTGCGGGTTGGGTCTTGGCTGCGCTCTCAGAACAAAATTGGCAACAAACCCGGAGTTGGTGATGGGCGGGTACGGGCCGCCCTTCGGATACTGGATACCCTGGCCGCAGAGTTGTTCGACCACGTCCGTGAATTCGTGGTAGGGGTCCACCTTCATCGGGTCCACTGCGGGAGACGCGGCAGGATAGGTGAAGTTGTGCCAGTCGTTGGACGCGCCCGCGGGTACGCCGTTGATTGTTGTGGGCTTCCCGGTCGCAGCGTCCGTCCCGGTCAGCCCGGAAAACCCGAGCATGTGGTCGAACGACCGATTCTCCAGCATGAGCACAAAGACATGTTCAATGGTTGCCATGATGGCCTCTCCGCAATCAACTCCCGCTTGAATCCGCTGGAGAGTATTATAGGGACGATAAGATGTCAAACGATGCAACACGACACAGAAGACGCCAAAGCAAATTTGCCTCTCGCTTAGTTTTCACTGCCGCCGCCGTTTACCCGCCGGAGCCCGTCGTTCCGGCGTAGGAGGGTCGCTGGCGAGCACGAAGACTCGACTCTCAACGCAGAAGCAAATCTCCCCCTTGCTTAGCCCCCGGACTGCCGCCTCGCAAGCTTCGACGGCATTGTCTTCTATAAGAAGGTCGATTTATTCTTTCATAGCTTCTCTTCCTCACGAGTGGTTGCAGCCAGGGTGAAATAGAAGGTTGCGCCGCTCCCCACCGCGCTTTCAGCCCAGATATGACCGCCATGACGCTGGATAACACGTTGCACCGTGGCTAGGCCGACACCTGTTCCTGGAAAATCAGCCATGGCATGGAGACGTTGGAAAGGACCAAATAGCCGATCGGCGTAGGCCGGGTCGAATCCTGCACCGTCATCGCTGACGAAAAACGCCGCGGTACCGTTGTGATCGATCTTGCCGAACTCGATGCAAGCTGACGGGCGCTTCGATGTGAACTTCCAAGCATTGCTCAACAAGTTTTCGAGGACGATTCTCAACAGGCCTGGGTCCGCCTTAGTCTCAAGGCCGTCTTCGATGCGGAACTCGACCTCGCGCTCGGGCTGAGTCTTTTGGAGATCGGTGGCCACGGAGCGAGCCATGCCGCTAATATCGAGCCTCGCGGTATGAATCTCTCCACGGGTCACGCGGGAAAGATTCAGCAGGTCGTCAATCAGCGATTCCATCCTTTGGCTTCCGGCACGGATACGATGAAGATATTTCTTTCCTTGTTCATCGAGTTTGTCCCCGAACTCATCGAGCAGGATTTGGCTGAAGCCTTCAATACCGCGAAGGGGCGCTCGCAGGTCATGCGAAACCGAATAAGAGAAAGCTTCCAGCTCTTTGTTGGCAGCGGTGAGTTGATTGGTTCGCTCCTCCACCCTTTCCTCCAGCTCGTTCTGAGCATCCCGGAGAGCTCGATCGCGCGTCTGAATCTGCTCCAACATTTCATTAAATGCTTCGACAAGTACGGCGAGTTCGTCGCGGCTACCTGTGGGGTTGGCCCGGACTGAATAGTTCTTGTCACTAGAAACGGCGTTCGCGATCGCCGCCAGATGCATGATTGGTTCAGCCGTGGACCTCTGAAAGATCGACGAGACCAAGAGGGCTGCCAGGAGCGATGCGGCGAGTACGATGGCCGCGATTACCATGTACCGCTGGAGACGTGCATTCAATCTCTGCAAATCAGATTGGATATAGACGATGCCGGCCGGCTTGCCCTTGAATGTGATTGAGCGGACCAGCACAACAGCCTTGTCCTTCGACCAATGCGCCTCGGCCCGGCCCATCGGGATCGGTGGCAGCGCCGGAATCTGACTCTCACGGTCGCGCCAGTACGTGGCGAAGGGCCTGCCATCGGGCGTGTAAATGCCTGCGGATACGATGTTGGGCGCAGCCTTCAACGCCGAAAGGGTTGTTGTCGCCGACTGAGGATCGTCGAACAACAGCGCGGAGGTGCTATTTGACCCGATTATCTGCGCCTGAATTGAGAGGTCGTATAGGATGCCCTCTCGAAAGCTGGCCAGGTCGTATGCCATAAACGCGGCACAGGCGATCACCAGCGCGGCGGCGCTGACCAGCATGTTCATCCTGGTCAGTTTCCTGGTGATCGAATCGTGAGGGGCGCCGGCCATCGTTTGTCAGTCTCCCGGCTCGGAATTCCTTCTCACGGTGACTGCAACCTTGAGTAGCTCAGAGCTCAGGGTTAGTCCAGCGTCCCGCGCGTTCGTCAGGTTGACTTCGAAACGAACTTTGTTGCCCTCCAAAACAAACTGGATCATCCCTCCACGCCGCGAGAACTGCGGCATATCACTGACCGTCAATACACCCGTCTTATCAATGGCTGGCAGAATGTCCTTCAGTCGCGTGTCTTCGGACGGACTGATGAACAGAATGCGGCAACTCGCCGCGTCCTCTGGCTTGGAAATTCTCTTGGCCACAACCGGCTTGCCGTCTATGGCCTCACCTGCCAGAGTTGAATCGAGAGCGCGGCCGAACGGGTCTCGCCCGAGCACACAAATCGCGAAAGAGTCCCCCCTGGCGGCGGTGACTCCAACTGGCCATTCGACGAATCTTGCAAAGTTATAGAGGTAGGTGGCCTTAACCGCATACTCGCCGGGCTTCGTTTGTTGGGCGGACAAGGTCGGGACCAGGAACACCGCGGCCAGAAACGCCGCGCTGAGCCGGGAGTACAGAACAAATTTGCGCCAGAACGCGCGGATTCGCGGGGCGATCCGGTCACGATGCATTCCAAGAAATCGTTTCAAGGATGTGATTTCGGTCACCTTTTCCACGTCATCTTTGCATAGATGCTTCTCTTGATTCCCACCAGCGGGCCGGGATCCCCTCCAAATTCATCGTGAGAGGGTCGCAGGAGGTTCTGCCCGACAACCGAAAAATCGAAACTTTCTCCAACATGCCATCCCAGCCGGACATCAACTGTGCTATAGGCGCCCACGGCTTGTGCAGGAAGTGCGTCTGAGTATCGGTACGTCTGATCGAACTCGAAGTGTTTTGGCAAGTTGAAGAGCGATTGGAAGCTCACGAGATGGCTAGGGCTCGAGCCCCTGTAAGAACTGAGCAAATTCCCTACATCAGTGAATCCCGGCTTGTCCTTCAGCTGCATATGCAGGAACGAATAGGAGCCACGCACCTGCCACCAGTGCGTAATTTCCCAATTGGGAGCGATTTCTGTGCCGACTGTGTGGCCCTCGATAACGTTGGCATAGGGCAGGACGAAGAAAAGGTGCGGCGGGGGCGGAGTGTCCGCCTCGGCGGGAAACGGTGGCCCGTAACCCTGTAGGTCGCTATAGGCATTGTAAAACGCGGTGAAATCCACGTATACGTTGCGACCGACCTGCGTGCGGTATCCCGCCTCGTAGCCGATCAGCTGCTCCGCCTTCAGTTTGGGATTCCCAAGGACCTCGAAGAAAACCGGCGGGGGTAAATCGACTACGAAGATGGCGAACTTGACATCCTGGTCCAGGCGCGACGGCGTCCGCACGGCCCGCGTCACTGCGGCCCAGAAGGACTGGTGCTCCGTGGGCGTCCACAGTAGCCGCACACTGGGCTGGTATTCGAAGCCGCTGAAGTTGTTGTGCTCCAGCTTGATTCCCCCCGTCAGCGTGAGCTTGTCGCGCACGATCGGCAGTTCGTACTGCACGAAGCCGCTGTAGATGCTATCGGTTTGCTTGTTCGGAAGAAAATTCACCCCCTGCGAGGTTTGAATGAAGTTGCTGGGGCTCACCCTTGCCCCCAGGCCCCAGGTTAACTCCTGGTCGCTGTGAATGCGCACATGCTGGACGAAGTCGATATCAAACGTATCGCGTGTCTCACCGAGTTCGAGATCCTCCCGATTGGTCCGGTCGAAGTAGGCTTGAATCTGAATGTCGGAAGCTTCCCCTGTCGTATGCTGCCAGCGCGTCAACAGATTGCCTCCGGAGACGTAACCAATGAGGTTTGGCTGCGTCTCCGCGGGCGGAGAAAACGTGGCGATAAAGGTTTTCTCTCCGCTCTCCCCACGGTAAATGTCGCCCTGCACAGTGAAGGCGTCCTTCTCGCCGCTCTTCCAATCCGTGCGGAAACCGATCTGCCCCATCCGCCAGTGGTCGAATCCGTCCCCGTCGGGATGAAATTCCTGCCCGCGAATACCTCCCATACCGTAGATACGATAGGCGAAATCCTTTCCCGCCGAGCCGCCATAGCGGAAGCCGCCCGTTCCCTGATCCACAGTTCCGCTCCCCAGCGTGGCCAGGGTACCCTGGGTGTTCTTTGCGCTCTTCGTGATGATGTTGATCACGCCGTTGACGGCGTTCGCTCCCCAGATCGTGCCACCCGGTCCGCGGACCACCTCGATGCGCTCCACATCTTCGAGCATCACGTGCGGCAAGTCCCAATACACTCCTTCGAAGAGCGGTGTGTAGATGCTCCGGCCGTCAATCAAGACCAGCAAGGACTTCGAGAACTGGCCCGCAAACCCGCGAATCGCAACGGACCAATGATTCGCATCAATGCGCGCCACCTCCATGCCCGGCGCCAGGCGCAGAGCCTCCGGGATGCTCGTGGCTCCGGAACGCCGGATGTCTTCATGCGTGATCACAAACACCGCTGCGGGTGTCTTCTGAACCTGCTGCGGGTTCTTCGAAACAGTGGTGACCTCGACCTCGCCAAGTTGCTCCAGGCTCAGTTGTTTGAGTTTCCCCGGAGGATTCTGGTCCGCTTGGGAGTTGTCGGCCCAACCGGGTATAACCCAGGACGTTAGCATCAGCGCGCACGACAATGCCGTCGGGCGCCAAAGCCGCCGCGTGAGTCTCCTCGTTAACGTGTGGAATTGCCGCGAATTATTGCCGATTCTTTTGCGCCCGGCTGTGCCGATTAGAATACGCCGGCTGAACGGCTTGCTTGCAAGCAAGGTGCCCTCCGTGTTCGGCAAAGAAATATGCTCGCCACTACCGATACACGAATCCAATCGAGCACATGCGCGCGACGAAATCGCAGGCAGGATCACACGTGAGGGTGCCCGATGGGATTCTTCGAAGGGGTGACCTCATGCTACGCCAAAGCGAAGATGTGTCAATGTGTCAGCGGCGTTGTGTGCTCTCCGAGGCACTTCGAGCTAGCCCTCG
>JBGPZR010000315.1:0-3436 GCA_041493845.1 Terriglobia bacterium
AGACGAATTTAGGACCGCGATCGAGATCGCTTCCTTGTGCACATCCATCCCGATATACTTCACGCTATCCATAGAGGGTGCTCCTTTCTGGAGGGGTTCGAGCGAACACTCAAAAACCTACTCCAAAAGGGGCGCCCTTTTATATTGCGTCGGATAATCGGAAACTGACCCAGCGCGGTAGTTTGCACCCATTCCCCTACCCGGAACGGCTCGCAGACCGCCGCGAGGCGTTACAGGTCCAGGTCATTGTCCTTCAGTGAGCTGGAGATCACGAAAGCGGGCGGCGCCAGATTTGTCTCGACTGCACGATTCGTGTGCAGGCGATCCACCGGCCATCGGGTGAGACGCGAGGATGCATCAAGTTGCCGGAATCATGCGTCAATTGGCGTGCTGCGCCACCGGCGCGCGGCACTGAGAATATTTGCAGGCCGTCGCCCGCGAGCGCGCTGTAAATGATGTTCTTGCCGTCGGCCGTCCAATCGAGCCCACCGTAGGTGGTGCCCTGATAATCGAGCAGCTTCACCGCCTGCGAGCCATCTTCGTGGACAATCCAGAGGCTGCGTTTTCCGTCGCCACGATTGTCCTCAATGGCAATCTCTTTTCCGTCGGGCGACCAGGCGGCCCACTGCGCGCTTCGAATTTCCGCAGGCAAAGTGAGCAGATCCGTCCGCAGCGCGCGTCCGACTTCCAGGTCCACGGTCGTGACCCACAATTTATCGACCCCCGGTTCTCCGCCTCTCATCCAGGAGCTGTACAGCAATTTTTGCCCGTCGGGCGACCAGTAGGCCGGGCCGGTCTCCCAGCCGAAATCTGTGAGCCGAATTTCTGGAGCATGTGGATCATCCGCGCGGCGGAGGTAAATGTCATCAGTGCTGCCCGCGCTTGAATATTCGGGAACGGGCGTCTTCGACCGGTGCGAGTGGAATGCGATCCAGTGGCCGTCAGGCGACCATGCCGGAGGAAAATCTTCGTGGTAGCCGGAGATAATCACCGCCGGCGCAGAGCTGCGCTGGCCTTTTTCATCCACGCCGACAACCGCAGCATCGAGATCCAGCGCCCAGTCAGCCAATCGCCAACCGCCGAATGTATAGCCGATCCGCTTGCTGTCCGGGCTCCACATAGGAACTTCCCCGCCCGTAACAATTTCTCTGGCCGTGCCGCCTTCTGCCGGCAAAACCACAATCGAGTCCTCGATCAGATTTCGCGACCAATACAAATTGCCGCCGATGACCGCGGGATCAAAATTATCTTCGCGGGCGGATTCGACCACGATGTGACGCGCGCCGGTGGCCAAATCGAGCTGGTAAATCTTCAGCCAGCGATTGGATTCTGGGCGATGCCGCGCTTCATTGTTGGGCGCGCCCGGAGTCGCGAGCGCCACGTAAATGCTCCGACCGTCCGGGGAGATTGCCATACTTCCGCGCTCGGGACTTGCGTCCAAGTTGGTCGCGAGAGTTTTCGTGCTCTGTGAGTGCGGCAGAATACGGATGAGAGACGATTCTCCCGTGGAGTGAAACGCGACGGCATACAGCGCGTTGCCGTCAGGGGTAAAAGCCATGGAGGTGATTCTGCCTGCCACCTGATAATTCTTGAGCTCCCCCAGCGGCCCGGCGAACAGTCCTTCTTCCAGCTCGCCCGGGCGGAAATATGCGATCTCGCTGCCGTCCGCGGAGCACTGGAATATTGCGTCGAGCGGGAGCGATGAAAGCTGCTTGCTCTCGAGGTCGGGCAGGAACCACCGCTTGTCGCTCCCCCGTTCGCCGAGACGAATCAGACCTTTTTGCCCGCAGAATGCCGCAGTTTGCACGCGGTCGAGGCCCGTGTTCAGGCTTCCCACATCCTCGTGGCGTGTCCTCAGGGAAAAAAGTTGCACCCGGCCTGCAAAACGCGTGAACAGCGCCCACTGCGCATCCGGCGAGAGCGTCACCAGCGTTGACGGCCCCTCGAACCATTGATTGCTCGGGTGATCGAAGACCAGCACGTCTCCGGGCGCACGGGTCTGCCCCGCCGCAAGCTCGAAAACGAGCAGCGCGAATGCCGAGAGGGCAGCAATTCGTCGCATGCAAACAGCCTCCACCGACACACTTGTCCGGGGTCCCAGGCCAAAGAAAATTTTACTCTGAAAATCAGGCGTACTTGTAGAATCCGCGGCCGGATTTTCTTCCCAGCCACCCTGCCGCCACATATTTCCTCAGCAGCGGACAGGCGCGGTATTTCGGGTCACCGAACCCCTTGAGGAGCACTTCGAGGATATCCACGCACACGTCGAGGCCGATAAAATCGGCCAGCTCGAGCGGGCCCATCGGATGATTCATGCCCAATTTCACCACCGCGTCCACCGCTTCGGGCGTGGCCACGCCTTCCATCACGCAGAAGGCGGCTTCGTTGATCATGGGCATCAGCACGCGGTTGGAGACAAAGCCGGGCGCGTCGTTGACGGCGACGGGCTTTTTGCCGAGTTTTTCGGCGAGGGCCATGGTGACGGAGAAAGTTTCTTCGGAGGTCTCCAGCCCGCGTATGACTTCCACCAGCGTCATCACCGGCACGGGATTCATGAAGTGCATGCCGATAAAGCGGCCGGGGCGCGAAGTGATGGCGGCCAGCGCGGTGATGGGAATCGTTGACGTGTTGCTGGCGAGAATGACGTCTTTGCGCAGCAGCGCGTCCACGGCTTTGAGAACTTCCGTTTTGAGCGGCAGGTTTTCCGGCACAGCTTCGACGGCGAAATCGGCGGCGGCGATGGCGGAAAGATCGGTCACCGGCTTGATGCGTCCGAGGATGGCGGATTTATCAGCTTCGGGGAGCTGGCCCTTTTTGATCTGGCGGTCAAGGTTTTTCGAAATGGTGTCCAGGCCGCGGTCGAGGAAGCGCTGCTCGACGTCGCGCAGGATGACGTTGAATCCGCGCGCGGCGAAGACGTGGGCAATGCCGTTGCCCATGGTGCCCGCGCCCAGCACGGCGACGGTTTGGATGCTGTCGGCTGACATGAAACCTCCGGGAAAATAAGGACACAGCAAGACAATGGAAAGTGCTTTCTCGTAGGACAGGTGTTCTAGCCTGTCCAGCAGGTACTGTTCAACCGGGAGAGGACAGGCTGGTCCCGATGCCTCGGGAGCCTGTCCTACGGCTACATTCGTTCGACAGCCAAGGCCACAGCGTTTCCCCCGCCGAGGCACAGTGCGGCGATGCCGCGCTTCAAGTTGCGGCGGTGCAGCTCATAGAGCAGCGTCACCAGAATGCGCGCGCCGGACGCGCCGATAGGGTGCCCAAGCGCGACCGCGCCGCCGTTCACGTTCACTCTCGCCGGGTCGAGCTTCAGCTCGCGGATGACGGCGATGGCCTGCACAGCAAAGGCTTCGTTCAGCTCGATGAGGTCCACATCTTTGTCGCGGTCCCATCCGGTTTTTTTCAGCAGCTTTTCGACCGCGATTACGGG
>JBGPZR010000146.1:0-5889 GCA_041493845.1 Terriglobia bacterium
GGCAACATTCATTCCGCAACAGTATCGGGGGACGGCAAGTGGCTCGCCTATGTCTCGGACGACAACGGCGCCCACGCGATTTATGTTCGCCAGTTGGCAACTGGGAGCACGGCCCAGGTCGTTGGAGGCTCGACTGGAGAAATTGGCGGAGTCACCTTCTCGCTGGATGGAAACTATCTCTATTTTGTTAAGCACGAACAAGGCACTGGGCTGGGCATCCTCTTCCAGGTCCCATCACTCGGTGGGGCGCCTCGGCAGCTCCTCGTGGACGTGGACAGCCCCATCAGCTTTTCCCCAGACGGCAAGCGCTTCGCATTCGTGCGCCAGTCCACTCAGGCGAAAACGTCCAACCTCATTGCTGCAAATGCCGATGGGACCGGTGAGAAACCCATTCGGGTGGTCCATATCCCCGAATTCTTCGCGTCAAGCGGGCCGGCGTGGTCGCCCGATGGCAAGCGCATCGCTGTGGCCAAGACAATAAACGGCGATTTCCAGACATTTGTGGTCGAAACAATCGCAGTCGAGACAGGCGTGGAGACAAGGCTGGGTTCTCGCGACTGGGACAACGTCCGCCAGATTTCCTGGATGCCGGATGGGTCCAGCATCGTATTTGGGGCCTCCGCTGAAAAGACCTCTTTCAATGCGCAACTCTGGGAAGTGAGCTATCCCGATGGCAACGCTCGACGGATCACCAATGATCTGAACAATTATTTGGGAACCAGCATCACCGCGGATGGCTCGGCGCTTGCCACCGTGAAGCTGACATATTCCGGCAGCCTTTGGGTGGCTAATTTCGGCAGCGCCGCCGCTTTTTCTCCGCCTCGCCAGATCACCTCCGGCATCAGCCGTGCCGACGGCCTGAAGGGAGTTAGCTGGCCGGCGCCCGGCCAGATTCTCTACACTTATTTCACGTCCGGAAATCTGAAGCTCGCGTCCATTTCTCCGGATGGGAGTAATCTTCGCGATGTATCAGTGACGGTTGGCACTCCGGTTTATCCTTCCGTGTGCGGAGATGGCCAGCACATCGTGTTTAGCATCGCTGCCCACGAGCGAGGATCTTCAGTATCCCTCTGGCGTTCTGATCTCGACGGGACAAATTGGAAGCAACTCACAAATGGGCCAGTGGATGTCTGGCCTAGCTGTTCACCCGACGGAAAATTTGTGGTTTATGCGGACGCCTCGGGCGGCATGCCCACGCTGAAAAAGGTGGGCATAGATGGCGGCGCGTCTGTCAGTCTGAGTAGAGAGACACTCTTTTTCCCGGTAATCTCACCGGACGGGACCTCCATCGCTGCTGGTTATCATCCTGACCTGGCTAAGCCATCTAAGCTTGCTATCCTCGGCGTGGACGGCGGTGAAATTCGGCGTGTCTACGACCTGACACCTGACTCCGTGCTGGGCGGGGAAGGCGGCACTAGCATCGCCTGGACGAAGGACGGCCGTGCGATTCTTCTCATCGTCAATAAGGAGGGTGCGTCCACACTTTGGGCACAGCCCCTGGGAGCCGCCGACGCGCCTCCGCCATCGGCGCGGCAGATCATGAATTTGGGGTCGGAACAAGTTTGGTCTTTTGCACTCTCGCCGGACGGGAAGCAAATTGTGTATGCCCGCGGACTTCCCGTCACAGACGCCGTTCTCATTTCCCATTTCCACTAGCTATCTCCTTGGAGAATCGAATGAAATTATCTCGGCGTGAGTTGTTCAAGACTGCCTCGATAGCTACCGGGGGCCTGGCTGCCGGCGCTCTGCTCGAAGCATCCTCAGCCGCGCGAGCGAATGGAGCGGAGGCTGGGCAGGCTCCTCTGCCGCCGGCATTCGACAAGCTGCGGCCGCTGGGCGATCGCGTGAAGCCTATCCGCGCCGAAGAGTTTCAAGGACGTATCGCACGCGCGCAGCAATTGATGGCTGAAGCAAAGCCACGCTTCGACGCGCTCTACATCACGCCGGGGACGTCACTTGAGTACTTTGCTGGAATCCACTGGTGGCCCAGCGAGCGCCTTCTCGCCCTGCTGCTCCCCCGGCGAGGCGACCCTGTCCTCATTGGCCCTGGCTTCGAAGAGGGCCGTCTGCGCGAGCAGCTTCGCTGGCCGATCGATGTCCGCGTTTGGCAAGAAGACGAAAGTCCTTACTTGCTCGCCGCGAAGTGGATTTCTGAGCGTGGCATCACCACGGGTCGGATAGGCGTCGAGGAGACTACGCGCTACGCGTTTTTCGACGGCCTGCGCCAGGCGGCCAATTCCGTCGAGTTAGTGAGCGGCGACCCAGTCACCATCGGTTGCCGCGCACAGAAAAGTGAGCATGAGCTCGAGTTGCTGCGCCTCGCCTGCTCGGCCACATTCGATGTGTAATGCGCGACATTTGCTTCCCTGCGCGAAGGCATGACGCAGCAGGGAGTTGAGGCCCTCATCGCGCGCGGCTACGAGAAGATGGGACTCAGCGGTTATTCGATTGTCTTGTTCGGGCCTGCGGCAGCACTTCCCCACGGCACTCGCGAACAGCAAATCCTCCGCGAAGGCATGGGCGTGCTGATTGACGGCGGCACGTCGGTCGAAGGCTACCAGTCTGACATCACGCGCACGAGCACCTTCGGAAAACCGTCCGCAAAGCTCACTCGCGCCTTCGAAACCGTTCGCAAAGCACAGGACGCCGCGCTCGCGGCCTCCGTAGCGGGTAAGGAATGCGGCTCGGTGGACGACGCGGCGCGTAAGGTGGTCACCGACGCTGGCTTTGGACCCGGCTACAAATATTTCACGCACCGTGTGGGCCATGGCATCGGCATGGACGGCCACGAGTGGCCCTACCTGGTTCGCGGAAATCGCACGATTCTGAAGCCTGGCATGACATTCTCGGACGAGCCCGGAATTTACGTCCCCGGCGAGTACGGCCTGCGCTGCGAAGACCTTATGGTGATCTCCGAGTCAGGCGCAGCCAAACTCCTGACGCCCAGCTTCGCTCCCTCACTTGAAACACCGATTGCATAAGTGGACGCGCCAGTTCCCTTGCGCTGCGCTTGATTTTGGGAGGGCTGCGGCTCAGCGAACTTCGGCGGGAACGATTTCGACCCGGTTGCGGCCGAGCCTTTTTGCAGAGTACAGCGCCACGTCGGCCTGTACCATCAGGCGGTTAAAGTCCGCTGTTTGGCCACGGCGAAAATCTGCGATACCAAAACTTGCTGTCACCTTTACCCCGCCACCGCCAAACGGGAAGCTGCTCGTCAGAAGTTGTTCACGAATCCGTTCGATGGCGATTTGAATGCCTTCCGAGGTCACATAGGTGACGACCAGCAGGAATTCGTCACCGCCGATCCGGCCGCTGATATCACATTGCCGAGTACTGACCTTGAGAATTTCCGCAAACCTCTTGAGAACGGCATCGCCTGCGTCGTGCCCGTACGTGTCGTTGATCGCTTTGAATTGGTCGAGATCAGCTTCGACGACGCACAGATGAAAATCATGCCGAATCGCGCCGCTCAGTTGCCGCGTTCCCCATTGCTCGATCGCACGCCGGTTGGGCAAGCCGGTCAGCGCGTCGGTGAGCGCCAATTGCTCGAGGAGGCGGTTCTTCTCTTCGAGCTCCCGGTGAAGCCCCACGATCCGCTGCCCCACTTCTGCCCGCGCCAGCAGCTCTTCCGGGTGGAAGGGCTTGGTGAGATATTCATCGGCGCCCGCCTGGAGTCCCGTTACGACTTTTGATTTCTCCGAGACGCCGGTGAGCAGGATGATGTAGGTGAAACAATCGTGGAAATCGGCGCGGAGCCGCTTGCATAATTCGATTCCGCTTAGGTCCGGCATCAGCCAGTCCGTGATGACCAGGCCGGGGCGATGTTTCGCAAACAGATCCAGCGCCTCCTGGCCGGTTTTGGCGTTGAAAATCGAGTAACGGTCAGGCGGGAGGGCGTGCTCCACCAGTTTCCGGGCGACAGGCGAATCATCCACGACCAGGACCGGGAAGGCTTGTTCGGGGGCGCTCATTGTTCGTCTCGAATGGGCGATGCCTGCCAACGGGAATTTGAAGTAGAACGAGCGTGCCGGGTCCCGATATCATCAGCATATACTGGCTGTCCCCCGCGCCGGCAATCCATATTCAAATTTGTGCCCAAATCAACAGGTTGCTCAACAACTTGCAAGTCTGCAACAGCCGTCAATTCTGATAAAGTGCGGCCGGGCAAGGAGGGGAGGAAGACAGATGAGAGCTTGCACCTGGATCTCAGTGCTGATTGTGGCTGGACTGGCAGGACCTGGAGTCTCGGCGCAGCCTCAACAAGCTAAGGCGGAAGACTCATCGAAGGAGCCGAAGGCGATCCTCATAATTGGCCGCCTGAAGGATTTTGGCACGCGGAATTGGCGGCCGTCGGTCTACGTGGATGAAACTGAGCTGGGCCGTTCGCAGAACGGACGGTACCTGGCCGCCAAGGTCGATCCGGGAAAAAGGACGGTGCGCGCCGAAGATCCTAAATATTCCCTGCAGATGGAACTGAAGGCCGGAGAGTGCTATTTCTTCCGAGTCGAAATTGCCAGCGGCTTCGCGAAGGCTCATGGCCGCCTTGTCGGACTGACCCGCGAACAAGGCACATCCGATCTGAAGCAATTAACGCCCATCGACCCCAGCCATGTGAAAGACACTTCGAGCGTCCTGAGTCCTGAACAAGCCGCCGCGGCGGCCGCCGGATGCGCGGCAGGACAAGCCGGCAGCAAGCCCCCGGCTGCTGCTCCGTGATCGGTCCTGGGGAGACAGCACTCAATCTAAGTCCTCGAAAGTGACCTGCAGAATTCGACGATGCGCGCCTCGGCCCAAAAGCGTTCTTCGCCGCCCTCCTGCGAGATAAATGCGCAATGCCCGCCGTATTCGGGCGTGACGAGCGTGATGTGCTGGTTCGCTTGAATGGTGGGATCCTGGAACGGCGCGAAAGGGACGAAAGGATCGTCCTGGGCGGCTAGGATCAGCGTGGGGCGGCGGATTCCGCCAATCACGCGCCGGGCGCTCGAGCGCGCGTAGTAATCATCCGCACCTTTGAATCCGCAGAAACGGGCGGTCATCACCTCGTCGAATTCACGCACGGTGCGCACGGCATTCAGTCCATCCAGGGGAAACCGCCCCGGAAACAGGCGCGCTTTGAGGCGCATTCGACTTTTCAGCCCGCGAACGAAGTGACGCTCGTAAAGGAAGTTCAGCGGCTCGGCGAGCGCATCGGCGCACGCAGCCAGATCAAATGCTGGAGCCACAGCCAGAAATGCTCGCAACTCCGGCGGCGCTGCCTCTCCGCTCTCGCCTGCCATCTTCAGGACCAGGTTGCCGCCCATCGAAAATCCCGTGGTGAAAATTTCCGGCAGGCGGTCGCGCTGGATTAGTTCAAGTATCACTCCGCGAATGTCGCCGCTCAGCCCTGAATGGTAGAGCGTGGGAGTCAGCTTCTCTGTCCCGCCGCAATTGCGCTGATTCAGGCGCACAGCGTTGAACTCGGCGGTCCATGCTTTCTCGGCCGTCCCGAGCATGTAATTCGAATCGCTCGACCCTTCAAGGCCGTGCAACACAATGAGGGTGGGATGCTCGCGCGGATTTTCCTGCCAGTGGCATTGGGCGAGCACATGCGTCCCAGGCTCGACCTCGAAGAGCCGCGGGAGACTCGGTGGGAGCGCCGAAAATTTTCGGGGCCAATAAGCAGCCGCGATCGTCATCAGGTGGGGATTGCGGAGCAGGCCAAGTGGTTTGAAATCCTTCACGGGCGTCCATGGTAGGCACTCCTGGCCCGCGGCGCAACCATTCGCGCGTCCGGCGCGCTTGATTTCAAGCGGCGACGCGCATAAAATAGTAAATTCACTGATGAAGGAAATTTGTTACAGGGGAAACTTCTATACGCCCAGCGATCCTTGCTGGGCTTTGGCGTCTATA
>JBGPZR010000321.1:0-3398 GCA_041493845.1 Terriglobia bacterium
GCGAGCGAATTGGCGACCGCCAAGCCAAGATCATTATGGCAGTGCGCGCTATAGATGATGTTGGGGTAATCAGCCAGGCGCGCGCGGACGTGGCGAAACATTTCCGCGTATTCGCCGGGCGTGGTGTAGCCAACCGTGTCGGGAAGATTCAGGATGGTGGCGCCGGCTTCAGCGGCTGCTTCGGCGACTTCGCAGAGGTAATCTATATCGCTGCGGCTGGCGTCTTCGGCGGAAAACTCCACTTCATCACAGTGCTTGCGGCCAAAGCGAACCATGCCGGCGATCTGCGCCAGCGCTACTTGGCGCGTGATCCGCAGCTTGTGCTTCAGGTGCAGATCGGAAGTGGCGAGGAAAATGTGCAGCCGCGGTTTAGCGGCAGGCTCGAGCGCGTGCAGGGCTGCATCTAAATCTTCCTGTCGCGCGCGGGCGAGAGCGGCGACACGGCAACCGCGAATTTCGCCGGCGACAGCGCGGACAGCTTCCAGGTCCCCGGGCGAAGCGATCGGAAATCCCGCTTCAATCACGTCCACGCCAAGCTGTTCGAGCTGGCGGGCGAGGCGCAGCTTCTCCTCGCGATTCATGGAGAAGCCCGGCGATTGCTCGCCGTCGCGCAGAGTGGTGTCGAAGATGTGGACGGTGTCCATAGAGACTCCTGCCAGCCACAAGGAGTGAACCGCGATTCGCTCGGGCAAGTCCAATTTATATTTGTTGCATGTATGATAAATCTATCTTATACAGAGGCGGTTCCCGGGAGGAGAGAAATTCGTGGATCTGGCGGCATTGCAGGTATTCAAGATGGTGGCACAGGAGCAAAGCTATTCCCGCGCCGCGGAGAAGCTGTATCGCACCCAGCCGGCGGTCAGCATCGCCATGCGCAAGCTGGAAGATTGGGTGGGCCAGCCGCTCTTCGTTCGCGGATCGAGGGCGCACGCGCTGACGGACGCCGGCACGCTGCTGCTCGAGTATGCCGAGCGGATGCTGAACCTGCGGGAAGAAATCGGCAAAGGGATGAAGGAATTGAAGGGGCTCGAGCGCGGGCAGGTGTCCATCGGCGTGAATGAGAGCTCGATCCATGCGTTGCTGCCGGCGCTCGACCGCTACCGGCGTCTCTATCCGGGAATTCAGATTCGCGTGCACCGCGTGTTTTCGCGGGACGTGCCGCGCGAGGTGCTGAACCATCAGCTCGACATCGGCGTGATTTCCTATTTACCGGAGGAGCGGGAACTGGCGGCCGTGGAATTTTATCGCGATGCGCTGGCGCTGATCGTGTGGCCCGGGCACCGGCTGGCGAAGCGGAAGGAAGTGGACATCACAGCGCTGGGAGAAGAAACGTTCGTCGCGCACATCGTGGATTCGCCGTACCGGCAACGAGTGGTCCAGATGTTCGCGCGGCACAAAGTGCCGCTGCGGATGGATATCGAACTGCCGACGATCGAGAGCATCAAGCGATTTGTGGAAATGAAGAGGGGCGTGGCGATTGTGCCGCGGATGTGCGTGCAAGAAGAAATCGTGCGGGGCGATTTGAAGGAGTTGCGCCTGCGCCAGATGAGAATTTTGCGGCGAGTTTACCTGGTGTACCGGCAGGACCGGCCGCTGGCGGCTGCGGCGCAGGCGTTGGTTGCGATATTGCGGTCGAAGCCCGCCCGGGCCGCGCGCAAACACGCCCATCATTCTTAGCCCACCGATGCCGGAAGGTCACCGCTTGGAGGCGAGGTCGTCGAGCGCTGCTGCAATGCGCGACAAACCTTCGCGCACATTCTCTGTTTCGCCGCCAATGCCGATGCGGAAGTGCTCCGGTGCTTCGAAGAAGCGTCCGGGGACGACGCTGGTCTCGTATTTCTCGCGCAGGAGCTGACAGAAAGCCTCTGCCGGGCCGGTGGTCAATTGCGGGAAGGCGATGGCCCCTGCTTCGGGCCAGATGGTGAGGAGATCTTTGCGGGAATCGAGGAGCTTCTTCAGGAGCGCGCGGTTTGTTGCGAGCAGATCCCTGGCGCGCGCAGTAATCTGCGGAAGATGATCGAGAGCGATCACGCTGAGCAACTCGGCGGGATGCGCGGCCGTGACGCCGAAGAGATCGTTGAGGCGCCACATGCGCTGCGCCAGCGCCGGCACTGCCAGCACCCAGCCGCAGCGAAGTCCGGAAAGGCCGTAGCCCTTGGTGAGGCTGCTGGTAGCGATGAAATTCGATCCGAGATGATAGGCAGACTTCCACGGGGAGTCGAAGCATGCTTCGAGATAGACCTCGTCCACAAGGACATGTGCGCCCAGACTGCGGGCAATCTCGCCGATAAGCTTCAGCGTCGCGTCAGCAGTACGCACACCGGTGGGATTGTGGAGATTGGTGAGGACAATCAGGCGCGTGCGCGGCGAAATGGCGCGTTCGACTTCGCGCGGGTCGAGCTGAAAGCCATCCTCGAAGCGGCGGGGAAAACGGCGGATTCTTGCGCCGAGATATTGCGCGGCGGCGAGCAGCGCTTCGTAGGTGGGCTCCTCGATCAACACCTCATCCCCCGGCTCGAGCAAAGCGGCCATCGCGAGATGATTCGCCATCGAGGTGCCCTGCGCGTGGACAACGCATTCCACGGGCACTCCCGCTTTCGAAGCCAGGCGTTGTATGAGCGGCTCAAAGCCATAGGCGCCCGGGCCGGTGATTTCAAGGTCTTCGATGCGGACATGCAGATCGGCGAGTGGAAGATGCAAGAGATCGCTGGCAGCGAGGTTGTAGCGGGCGGCGGAGCGGAGCTTGGCCCACTCCATGTACACCGAACGGATGTCCCGGCGTTGAGGACTCATGGGAAATTCACTCGGAATTGGTTGGGCGCTGCATGCGCCCTCGCAACAGGAAATAGAATGGGAGCCCGGCGAAGAGGATACACAGAGCGACACCCGCATTGCGAGGATAATTGTAAATCGTGTTGAGAACCATCAATCCCGCGACACCGGAGAAAACTCCCGTAGACCAGGGATGGCCGGGGACGCGATAGCCGGCGTCCGCAGCAGCGCCGGCGTCGGGGTGGAGGCGGTCGCGCCTGCGAAAGATGAACAGGCACGCCGCTGTGAGTCCGAAAAAAAGCCAATCCATCACCACCACGTAGCTCAGGATCTGCTCGTACGTGCCGAGGAGGACGACGGCAATCGTGACACAGCCCTGGAGCGCGATTGTTCCTACCGGAGCACGACTGCGCTGAGCGAGGCGCGCGAAACCGGAGGGGAGCACGCCATCTGCGGCCATGGCGAAATAGAGGCGCGGGTAGGTAAGCATGGCCTGGCTGAGAAAGCCCACGGTCGAAATGACGATGGCAACGGCAATCAGGCGTGCTCCAAAATCGCCGAAGGCCCGGCGCATCACTTCCGAGGCGGGCGTGGCCGTAGAGGCAAGTCCCGCAGGTGTGAGCGCC